>JAYPUG010000153.1:0-5789 GCA_038133965.1 Rhodospirillaceae bacterium
TCGGTTACATAGATCAGCCCTGCAATACGGCGCATCATATTGGCTTCGTGGTCGTGAACTTCACCGTCGGCATAGACCACCTCCCACAGCATCTCGATCATCCGGACACGTTCTTCGTGTTCGAACGCATCCTTCAGTTCGCGGGTATAGGTATAGAGTTCGACCGAATCCTCGGTCTTCGCATCCGCGGCCGCCAGCAGTTCGCCCACCGCCGCCTCGTCCAGGTCGAACCTGTCGCGCAGCAGGGGCGCTATGACAACACGTTCTCCGTCGTCATAGTCGTCGTCCATACGCGCCGCCTCCACGAGGAGGGCGGCCGCCGCCAGGTGCAGGGCATCTGGCGCATGACCGGAAGGCGCGGCTTCGGTCCCGGTGGCCGAGAGCAGGGATTTCAGTCGTTCGAGCATGGCAATGTCCCGGCTACGTCCCCGCGGGGACTGGGTTCTTCGAGTGCAGTGCGCAACATCCGGTACCTCTCCCTAGCGGTCGCGCAGGCGGTCGAGCGCTCGGCGCTCGCGCTTGGTCGGCCGGCCCGCGCCCGGCTCGCGGATACCAGTGCCCGGCATACGTTCCTTGCGCGGCGGCATGGGCGGCGACAAGTTCTCGTAGAGTGCCTGCGCTTCGGTTGCCGGACCGCGCCGCGTGCCCAACGCTGCGATGCGAATGACGCGAATTCGCGGCCCCTGCGCAAATGTGACGACGTCGCCGATGCGTACGGACTGGTTCGACTTTCGCACCGGAATCTTGTTGATCCGTACGTTTCCGCCCCGGCACATGGCGGTGGCGAGGCTGCGTGTCTTGCAGAACCGGGCATACCAGAGCCACTTGTCGAGACGCAGGGTGCCTGCATCGTCCGCGTCGCTCACGAGCGCCGCTCCTTGAGGACCTGCAGCTTGGCGAAGGGCGAATCGGGATCGTACTCGGGTTTGGACTTCGCACGCCGCGGCGCCTTGGCCCCCGGTTTCGGCTTGCCGCGCCCCTTTTTTCGCCCGCCGCGCGGCCGCCGGGTCACGGTCATCGCCCCGGGCACCTCGCCCTGTTCGGTTTGTACGGCATATCCGAAGCTTCGCAGCATCCTTGCAAAAACATCGGCCGGCGCATCGATCCGCGACATCAGGTCGGGGCTCACGACATAGGGCCCTTCCTTGGTGCCGCGGCGCAGTGCGGCCAGCAACCGCTCGAGCTCATCGGCCCGCACCGCAACTGGCCCGGCCGGACAAAACCCCAGGCTGAGGTACCAGTTGTCGTCCACCTGCTCGTCGCGCGGAAGCGCCGTCGCGCCGCCATCGGGAAGTTCCGCTCCCCCGCCGCGCCAGACACGGAAGAGCATCGCCTTCAGGTCCATGAACCGCCCCTTCAGGAGCGCCGGCATATAGGCGACGGCAACACCGATCCGGACTCCGGCGCGCGCCAGTGCCTTGCGGTCGTCTTCCGAAATCCCGCCCTCGGGATCGTCCGCACGCGTACGCAGCGCGCACCCCAGACCTTCGCCGATCCGGAACGCCAGTCCGCGGGCGGCGCCCGAAAGCGGAAGCCCTGCCAACGAAAACAGCGGCGCGAGTTCCACGCCCAGGGTCGCGTCGAGCCACCCCTGGAGCCGCACGCGCATTTCCTCACGCAGCGGCGCGTCGAGCAGGTCGCTCGGCAGGACCTCGACCAGCGGGTGCAGGATGTCGGGTCCGGTGTTCAGCCGGGCGACCGGCGCGTCCTGCCAGATGATCCGGGCCGAAGCGCGATCGAGGGTAAAGGCCTCGTCCGCGGACCCTGCGAGCGCGGCGATACGCCCACCGATAGCCTCCCGCACCGCCTGGTTCGCAGCCGCCATGAGGCGGGGGCTTGCCGCAATCTCATCGTCTTCGGGAACGAAGCGGAAGCCGTCGAGCCGGCCGACGACCTCGCTCTCGACAGTGACCGTGCCATCTGCGGACAGGCCGGCCATCACCTGGTCCTTTTCGCGCAGCCCGCGGGTCAGGACCGCGGCCTTGCGATCGACGAACCGCTGGGTCAGGCGCTCGTGCAAGGCATCCGACAGCTTGTCCTCGAGCGCGCGCGCACACGCCTGCACGCCGTCGGCATCGTCCAGCCAGTCCCGCCGGTGGGAAATGTAGGACCAGGTCCGCACACCCGCGATCCGCGCCATCAGCGTGTCGATATCGCCGTCGGTACGGTCGAACTGGCCGACGGACCGTTCGATCCATTCGGCCGGAATGCGGCCGGCCTCCGACATCAGGAAACGATAGATCCGCGCCACAAGGCGGGGATGATTTCCCGAAAGGTCCCCGCTGAAGTCCGGAATCTGGCAGGCATCCCACAACAGGCGCACCGCACCCGGGTTCGACGCCATGTCGGTGATGTCGGCCTGTTCGCGCATGGCCAGCAGCGCATTGTAGTCGTCCGCGGCTGGCGCGCGCCGCAGCTCCGGGTCCGGCGGCGGCGCCTCGAGGCTGCGCTTCAGGGCATCCGGGGAAGCAAAATCCAGATCGTGAGCGCGCCAGAACACGGCGTTCACCGCCTCGAACTCGTGGCCTTCGACAGCCGAAACGAGATCGGGTTTGAACGGATCGAGTTCGGCTGTCGGCCCGAACGTGCCGTCATCCGTGTGACGGCCCGCGCGGCCCGCAATCTGTCCCACCTCGGCAGGCGACAGGCGCCGGAATCCGTGACCGTCGAACTTGGTGAGCGACGAGAACCCCACATGCGAGATACCCATGTTGAGACCCATGCCGATCGCGTCGGTCGCCACGAGGTACTCAACCTCGCCCGCCTCGTACATCTCGACCTGTGCGTTGCGCGTGCGCGGACTGAGCGCGCCGAGCACCACTGCGGCACCGCCGCGCTGACGGCGAAGCAGCTCGGCCAGGGCATAGACGTTCGCTGCGGAGAACGCGATCACCGCGCTGCGCGGGACGAGGCGCGTGAGCTTTCGGAACCCGCCATAGCTGAGCTTCGAGAATCTTTCACGACGCTCGAACTGGGCATCGGGCACCAGCCGCCGGATGATCGGCGCCATGGTTTCCGAGCCGAGCAGCATCGTTTCCTGCGTGCCGCGCGCGCGCAGCAACCGGTCGGTGAACACGTGGCCCCGCTCGGGGTCGGCGCAGAGCTGAATCTCGTCGATCGCAAGGAAATCGACCTGTCGGTCGCGCGGCATCGCCTCGGCCGTGCAGAGGAAGTAGCGCGGGTTGGGCGGCACGATCCGTTCTTCGCCGGTGATCAGTGCGGCCGCAGCCGCGCCCTTGATCTGCACCACCCGGTCGTAGTTCTCGCGCGCGAGAAGACGCAGCGGAAACCCGATCATGCCCGTCTCGTGACCCAGCATCCGCTCGATCGCGAGGTAGGTCTTGCCGGTGTTGGTAGGGCCGAGAACGGCTTTCACGGGCGGCGGCGCGGAGAACGACATGCCTGCCAGCATCTCCAGTCCGGCTGCCGATTGCAACCGGCGAAAGGGCGTGAACTGCCTGATTTGCGCGCGCGCCGGCGGCGCGGCATGTCATCACGCCAGCGGCCCGGAACACCGGACCGATCAGCCGCCCTCGGACGGCCCCTGCATGTTCACGACGGCGGCGCCCAGAATGCGGCCCTGATCCCGTTCCTGGACGAACACAGCGCAATAGGCCGGGTCGGCACCGCCGATCTCCTGCAGCGCCAACACCATGTCCACACCCTCGCCGTTCCAGCTCGCCACGGGGCGCATCAGCCGCACGATGTTTTAGTTCACCAGCGACTGCCCCTCATTTTCGCCCGAGGTGATCTCGGTCACCTGTTTGCCGTCGAAGCGGACAAGGACGATTTCGGCCTCGCCCCGGTAGAGCGCATCCGTACCGGGGATGCGCAGCCGGATTTCACCTTCCGAAATCCGGTCGAGCGCGATCGGCACGCGGCCCTGCGTCTGCTCGCGCGCGCGCGCAATGTTGCGGCGGACCTGATGTTCCCTGTTGCCCGACGCATGCAGCTTTCCGTCCACGACCATCTGTGGCGTGTACACGTAGGGCAGGCGAAGCTGGTCGAGGTAGTCCTGCTGGCGCGCGGTGAACAGTTCGCTGGCGAACGGATCCTTCCAGCCGATGTAGTCCCAGTAATCGACGTGCAGGCCGAGCGCCAGCACGCCCTCTTCGTCTGCAAGCTCACCGAGCAGCTTCTCCGCGCCACGGCACGCCTTGCAGCCTTGCGAGGTGAACAGCTCGACGACGACCATTTGCTGCGGTTCGGCGGCGGCCGGACCGCCGAGCGGGGACACCAGCAATGTCGCGGCGAGCGCAAGCGCCCGGGCGGCGGCGGCAAGGCTGACGCGCGCCCTGTGAGTGCAAGTAGGCATACCGGGGACTATGGAACGATGCCCCGTCACGCACCAATCAACTGACGGTGAAACTCGCCTCAAGCAGCATCCAGCATGTTGCGCAGCACGTACTGGAGGATGCCGCCGTTTCGGTAGTACTCGACCTCGTCGAGCGTATCGATCCGGCAGAGCAGTTCGATGTCCTTCTTCGAATCGTCCTCGTAGGTGATCGTGCAGCCGAGATCGGTCCGCGGCTGGAGACCGTCGGCAATGCCGGCGATATCGAACAGCTCGCGGCCGGTGAGTTCCAGCGTCTTGCGGTCCATGCCGTCGGGGAACTGGAGCGGCAGAACACCCATGCCCACCAGGTTCGAGCGGTGAATGCGCTCGAAGCTTTCGACGATCACGGCCTTCACGCCGAGCAGGCGCGTGCCCTTGGCGGCCCAGTCGCGCGACGAGCCCGTGCCGTACTCCTTGCCGCCGACGACAACCAGGGGCACGCCGTCCGCCTGGTAGCGCATGGCGGCGTCGTAAATCGACATCTCCTCGCCCGACGGATAATGGATGGTTACCCCGCCCTCGGTACCCGGCGCCATCTCGTTGCGAATGCGGATGTTGGCGAAGGTGCCGCGCATCATCACCTCGTGATTGCCGCGCCGCGAACCGTAGGAGTTGAACTCCATCGGGCGCACCTGGTGCATCTTGAGGTACTCGCCCGCAGGACCGTCTTCCTTGATCGAACCGGCCGGGGAAATGTGGTCGGTCGTCACACTGTCGGCCAGCATGGCGAGCAAACGCGCGCCGGAAATGTCCTCGAGCGGATCGGGTTCGGGCGCCATGTCCTCGAAGAAGCTGGGATGGCGCACATAGGTCGAGCCGTCATTCCATTCGTAGGTCTGGCCCGTCTTGATGCGGATGTCGCGCCACTTTTCGTCGCCCTGGAAGACGTTGCCGTAACGCGCCTCGAACATCTCGCGCGAGATCACGTTCTGGATCACCTCGTGGATCTCGGCGTTTGTCGGCCAGATGTCCTTAAGGAAAACGTCGTTCCCGTCTGCGTCCTGGCCCAGCGGGTCGCTGGCAATGTCGTGCAGCATGCTGCCGGCGATCGCATAGGCGACGACCAGCGGCGGCGAGGCCAGGAAGTTCGACTTGATGTCGGGACCGATCCGGCCTTCGAAGTTCCGGTTGCCCGACAGGACCGAGACGACGTTCAGGTCGTCGGCATGGACGGCCGCCGAGATATGCTCGGGCAGCGGACCGGAGTTGCCGATACACGTGGTGCAACCATAGCCGACCAGGTTGAAGCCCATCGCATCCAGATCGTCCTGCAGCCTCGATTTCTCGAGATACTCGGTCACGACCTGAGATCCGGGCGCCAGCGAAGTCTTTACCCACGGCTTGACCATGAGGCCCTTCTCACGCGCCTTACGGGCAACGAGACCGGCGCCGATCAGCACCGACGGGTTCGACGTGTTGGTGCAGCTCGTGATCGCCGCGATCACCACGTCGC
>JAYPUG010000154.1:0-5789 GCA_038133965.1 Rhodospirillaceae bacterium
GGTTCCGTGCGCTCTACGAGGTTCTGTTCGGCCAGAGCCAGGGTCCGCGCTTCGGCTCGTTCGCCGCTCTCTATGGTCGCGACGAGACGGTGGCGTTGCTGCGCCGGGCACTTGCCGGCGAGGATCTGAGCGCGGCCTAGCGCGCCCCTGCCTAAACGCGCGTGTGCGCGAAGTCCCAGTAGAGTTCGCGGGCCCGGCGGTAGATCGTGACCGGCTGCACCTTGCCGTAGTTGCCCGAGTTGAAGATCTCGTCAGCCACCAGAAGCTCGGCCGGTTCGATGGTGCGTTCCTCGACCTCGATCCCGTCGTCGCGCAGGAGACCGATCAGGCGCTGGCGGGTGATGCCGTTCAGGAACGAGCCGTTCGGCACCGGCGTCACCGCGACTCCGTCCCGTGCGATCCAGATGTTCGAGGTGGCGAACTCGGCCACATGGCCCAGGGAGTCGCACATCACCGGGTTCTGGAAGCCGCGGTTGCGCGCATCCAGGATCGCGCGCGATGAATTCGGGTAGTGGCACGAGGCCTTGGCCTCGGTCGGCGCCGTTTCCGGGCTGGGCCGGCGATAGGGGCTGAGGCAGCAGCTGAAGCCGTCCCCGGTCGGCATCGGTGATTCGAACACGGTCAGTACGAAGCGCGTCGAATCCGGATTGGGCGCGAGCAGGCCCATGCCGGCGTCGGCATAGAACATGGGCCGGATGTACAGCTCGGCGGCCGGGCCGAACCGCTTCACCCCGTCACGTGCGATTTCGGCGATCTCGCCCGCGCTCAGGTTCGGGCCGAGGTGCATGGCAAGCGCGGAATCGACGACCCGCTGGCAGTGCCGGTCGAGATCGGGGGTCACGTCCTCGAAGGCGCGCGCGCCGTCGAAGGCGATCGAACCGAGCCAGATGGCGTGCGACGTGGCGCCGATGACCGGCACGTTTCCCTCGTGCCAGGTTCCGTCGATGAAGGTCAGGGCCGCCAAGATGTCTCTCCCGCGTTGCCGTTGGATACAGAGGATAGCGCGGCGGACAGGGCGTGTGCGAATCGCCGCGCTCGGCCGGTGCACACCTTTACGCGCGGGCCCGGCCGCCGCATATTCCGGCCATGGCGATACTCAAGATTGCACGCATGGGGCACCCGATCCTCCGCCAGGTGGCGACAGAGGTGCCCGACCCGACCGCGCCCGAGGTCAGGCGTCTCGTCGATGCGATGATCGAGACGATGGAGGATGCGAGCGGCAGGTGGAGGCGGAGGCCTCCGGCGTCGCGGCAGCGCAGGGCCACATGCCGTGGCGCATCGTCGTCTACAAGGTCGAGGCGGGCCGCGCGGCGGATGAGGATGGTGGCGGAGATGCCGGCGTGGCGCTGACCGCCATGGTGAACCCTGTGGTCGAGCTTGTCGGCGAGGACATGAATGTCGGCTACGAGGCCTGCCTGTCCGTGCCCGGCATGGCAGGCCCAGTGCCGCGCCACGACCGGGTGCGCGTGACCTACCGGACCCTCGACGGCGAGGAGATCGTGCGCGAGGCGGAGGGCTTCCACGCGCGGGTCATCCAGCACGAGTGCGACCATCTCGACGGCATTCTCTACCCCTCGCGGATCGAGGACATGTCAGCTTTCGGATTCGTCGAGGAACTCGGCAAGGCACAGGGCGGGGACCCGGACGATGGCTGAGCCGCGCCACCAGGCCGAGCGGTCGGCCGTGCTCGAGGCCTTGCTGCCGAACGTTCCGTTCGACGGCTGGTCCGACCGCGCGCTGCGCACGGCGGCGGCGGATGCCGGGCTCGATCCGGCGTCCGTGCCCCTGATCTTTCCAGACGGCGCCGCCGGCGCGATCGCGGACTGGAGCCGGGCGGCCGATGCAGCGATGGTCGCGGCCTTCGAGGGGGCGGCGACGGAAGAAATGAAGTTCCGCGACCGGATTGCATTTCTCGTCCGCGCCCGGATCGAAGCGGTTGCCGATCACCGCGAAGCGGTGCGGCGCGCGATGACGTTCCTGGCATTGCCGGGGCATGCCGCCCTGGGAATGAAGTGCCTGTACCGGACGGTCGATGAGATGTGGTACGCGGCCGGCGACCGATCGACGGACTTCAGCTTCTATACGCGCCGCTTGACCCTTGCGGGTGTCTATTCCTCGACCGTGATGTACTGGCTCGACGATCCGTCGGAGGAGTTTACGGGAACCTGGACCTTCCTCGATCGCCGGATCGCCGGTGTCATGCGCATTCCGCAAAGGTGTCAAAGGTTGCGCGATGCCGGACGTCTTGTGCCGAACCCGCGCCGGTTCATGCGCCGTGTGGCACAGCGCCTGCGCGAGGAGCGGGTCGGCTAGCCGGTGTAGGGCGCACCCAGCCGGGTGACGTGCCCCATCTTGCGGCCGGAACGCACCTCGGCCTTTCCATAGAGATGCACCCGCGCATCGCGCTCGGCGACGAGCGATGGCCAGTCGTGCACATCGTCGCCGATGAGGTTCTTCATCACCGCGTTGCAGCGCCGGGTCGGGTCGCCAAGCGGCATGCCGCAGATCGCACGCACGAGCTGTTCGAACTGACTTGTCCGGCAGGCGTCGATGGTCCAGTGGCCGGAGTTGTGCGGGCGCGGCGCGATCTCGTTGACCAGCACCTCGCCGTCCTTCGCGACGAACATCTCGACGGCGAGCAGTCCGACCACCCCGAGGCCCTCGGCAAGCCGCACAGCGATGTCCAGCGCGGCCTCGGACGTGGCGGCCGAAATCTCGGCGGGGGCAATGGTCTCGTCGAGGATGTGGTTGCGGTGCCTGTTCTCGACAGGCACGAACGGCGCGGTCTCGCCCGCCGCGTTGCGTGCGACGATCACGGATATCTCGCGTTCGAAATCGACGAAGCCTTCGAGAATCGCGCCGTCCGTGCCGGGGCCGGCGCCGCACGCGGCCCACGCTTCGGCGGGGTCGGTGTCCGCAGAGATGGAGACCTGACCCTTGCCGTCATAGCCGAAGCGCACGGTCTTGAGCACCGACGGGGTGCCGATCTCGGAGATCGCGGCGATGAGCTCCGATGCTTCGCCGACGGCACGGAAGGGCGCGGTGCCGATTCCCAGCTCGTTCGCGAAGCGCTTCTCGCGCAGCCGGTTCTGGGCCACGGCCTGCACCGAGGGGGCCGGGTGGACGGGCGTCCGGGCCGCGATGCGCTCCAGTGCCGCGATGGGCACGTTCTCGAACTCGAGCGTTGCCACATCGACGGCCGCGGCAAAGGCATCGAGCGCAGCTTCGTCGTCGAAGCCGGCGCAGGTCGTTGCCGCCGCGACCTGGGCCGCGGGTTCGTCGGGAGACTGGCAGAAAATGTGGCAGCGATAGCCGAGGTTTGCGGCGGCCAGCGCCGTCATCCGGCCAAGCTGTCCGCCGCCGAGGATACCGACGGTGGCGCCGGGCTCGACGCGCGCGGGCTTCGATCCGGCGGTCATGGTGTCAGGACGGGTCGGTCGGCGCGTCGGCGACCGCGGCGGTTTGCGCGGCGCGCCAGGATTCGAGTGCCGCATCGACGGCCGCATCTTCGTGCGCAACCACCGCAGCGGCGAGAAGCGCTGCGTTGATGGCGCCCGCGCGCCCGATAGCGAGCGTGCCCACGGGAACGCCGGCGGGCATCTGGACGATGGAGAGCAGACTGTCCATGCCCGACAGCGCCTTGCTTTCCACCGGCACACCGAATACCGGCACGGTGGTCATGGCCGCGGTCATGCCCGGAAGATGGGCCGCACCGCCCGCGCCCGCGATGATGGCGCGCAGGCCGCGCGCCTTCGCGGCCTTGGCATAGTCGGCCATCCGATCGGGCGTACGGTGGGCGGAGACAATCTTCACCTCGTGCGCGACCCCCAGGGTTTCAAGGGTTTCCGCAGCGTGGTGCATGGTTTCCCAGTCGGACTGGCTTCCCATGATGATCCCGACGACGGGATTCTCGGCCATAAGCCCCTCCTCAGGGTGGTTCTGGCGCGGAAAAAGCGGCGATTATAGGAGCGCGGCGGGTGCTGGCAAGCACAACGGGCATGTGCGCGAACGGTTTGAGTTGCTTGAGAAAAGCTTTCTTAACCATTATCCGGGTAGGGTCGTGGCGCGCGACACGCGGAATTTCCGTTTGCCGTGCGTGACTGGTTTGGACGACCCCGAAGGGTTGTGAATGAAGATCGACCGCACCCGACCGCAGCCCAAGGCTGCGCCGAGCGCCGCACGTGCCGCCGAACAGGCGAGCCGTGCCTACGGCGCGTCCGGTGCGGGCGAGGCGGCGCCGGCACGCCGGGCCGGGGATGTCGCGACGATCGCGGGCCTGAGTGAAGCCGAACTCACGCCGAAGGTGCGCGAGGCGCTCGACATGCTGATGGCCGAGGTCCAGCGCATGCGCGAGGAACTCAGCCAGGCGCGCAACCGGATTTCCTATCTGGAGAAGCTCGCCGACGAGGACACGCTTGTCCCGGTGGCGAACCGGCGGGCGTTCGTGCGCGAGATTAGCCGGATGGTGGCCTTTTCCGAGCGCTACGGATCGACGTCGAGCGTGCTCTACTTCGATATCGACGGTTTCAAGCAGATCAACGACCAGTACGGCCATGCCGCAGGCGACGCGGCGCTGCGCCACATCGCGAAGCTCCTGGCCGAGAATATCCGTGAATCCGATGTCGTCGGACGCCTCGGCGGGGACGAGTTCGGCGTGATCCTGGCGCAGGCCGATGCCGCATCGGCGAACGAAAAGGCGAACAGCCTTGCCTCGATCATCACCCGGACCCCCTTCGACTGGGAAGGTCGCCAACTCTCGCTGGGCGTTTCGTTCGGGGTCTATTCCTTCTCGGGTACGGAGGACGCGGGCGAGGCGCTGCAGCGTGCCGACCGCGCGATGTACGCCCACAAGCAGCGAAACGCCGCCGAAGGCTGATCCGCAGTCAGGCGATGATGTCGGGAAGGAGCTGGCTCTCCAGCTTCAGGATTTCGTCCTTCAATCCGAGCTTGCGCTTCTTGAGTCTCTGAAGCTGCAGCTGGTCGAACGGCTTGTCCTCGGACAGGCGGTCGATCACGTCGTCCAGGTCGCGATGCTCGCTGCGAAGCGCGTTCAACCGCTCGCGCAGGGTGGCCTGATCAATCCTCGAGTCTTTGCTCATCGCCCAGCGGCTCGCATCGCAGCCATTTCCCGGACTATAGCAGACGCGCCCCGGTCGCCCATCCGGCATGTGGTTCTGCCTGTAATCTCGCTTCCTGGCGGCCCGATTTGCCAGGTGTCGGGAATCGGCCTAGCATTCCTCATGTCGACGTTCGACATGACCCAGAGCGAATGAGGAGAAGCGTCCTGTGAGCGACCCAGCGAAGATCGAACAGCTGAAGCGCCAACACGCAAATCTGGACGATGCGATCGACGGCGAGGCCCAGCGCCCGATGCCCGATCAGTCCGCGATTTCCGAGCTGAAGAAGGAGAAACTCAAGCTCAAGGACGAAATCGCGAATTTGGAACGCAGCTGACGATCGTCGAAATGCGTTGATGAAAGTGAAATAGGCGGCTCTCGGAGCCGCCTATTGTGTTTCCGGGCCTACTCCGCCGCGCTGGCCAGTGCGTTGGCTTCATCGCGGAGCTTGAACTTCTGGATTTTGCCCGTGGACGTTTTCGGCAGCGGGCCGAAGACGACATGGCGCGGGCACTTGAAGTGGGCGAGGTTTTCGCGGCAATGCGCGATGATCTCGTCCTCGGTCGCACTCGCGCCGGGCTTGAGTTCGACGAAGGCGCAGGGTGTCTCGCCCCACTTCTCGTCGGGCCGGGCGACGACGCCCACAGCGGCGACCGCGGGGTGCTTGTAGAG
>JAYPUG010000155.1:0-4406 GCA_038133965.1 Rhodospirillaceae bacterium
CCTTGAAGGATGGCGACCGGCAGGACGGCTGAGCCTCAGCCCGTTGCCGCGACCGCTCCAAGCCCGCGCAACGGTCTTGCAGGAACGCCTGCGACCGTCCAACCGTCCGCGACGTCCCGCGTAACGGCTGCTCCTGCACCAACGATCGTGTCTGCCCCCACGTGAATGCCGGGATTGACGACCGCACGCGCGCCGACAAGCGCACGGGCGCCGACCGAGGCATCGCCCAGGAGGCAGGCACCGGGTGCGATATGGGCGCCTTCGCCAACCTGTGCGCCATGTTCGACGATCGCGCCAGTGTTGATCACGGCACCCTGCCCGACTTTGGCGCCCGCATTGATCACGGCACCAGGCATCACGACGACGCCGTCTCCCAGTGACACACTGGGCGAAACGGTGGCTGACGGATCGACGAGCGTCGCAAGCCGCAGCCCGTCCCGCCGTATGCCCCGAAGGAGCGAGAGCCGAAGCTGATTGTCACCGATGGCTACGAGAATGGTCTGGCCATCGAACCAGGTCTCTTCCCGTATGGAATCGCTGGGACCCAGGACGGGGGCGCCGGATACCTCGCTGCCGACCGAAAAGGCCGGATCGACGAGTCCCGACACCTGCCAGCCTGCGCGGCGCGCAACATCGATGCAGACACGCGCATGCCCACCCGCACCCAGCAGGATGAGGCGCTTATCCAACACTCGAGTATCGGGGGCAGTCTGCATCGCGGAAGTTTCGCTCCCCGCGAGTAAGGAATTCGTTAACCGTGAGGGTGCGCGTGTCCGGCATGCTAGGATCGGCACATGAATACGTGGCGGATTCTGGCGGTGGCGGCAGGTGTCGCGCTCGCACCATCGACGGTACAGGCGATGACCTTCGACGATGCAGCAGGACGTTGGCTTTGCCGCCCGACGAATCCACTCTGGCCGCAGATTCTCGTCGATTTCGAAGAAGACGCCTATCGTCGTTGCGACCAGAACACCTGCGTGTCGTATGTGATCGCGGCGTTCGAGACCGGACCCGATGCCACCACGATCCGGTTCGGCGGCGATGCCAATCTGGTCGTTCGGCGCGACGGAAGTGCCTATTTCGAGACCCTGTTCGTGGGCGATGGCACAGTGCACACGCGTGGTGCGTGCGAACATCTGGAACCGGGCGCGGTGAACGATGCGCGGCCTGCGCCCGGTCGGCGATGATCCGCCCTCCCGGCCCCTTGTATGCGCTGGGCTATCTCACGGGGCTCGTCGTCGTATCTATCCTCTCGCTTGTACCCCGGGTGGACGTGCCGGGCCCTGAGGGTTCTGACAAGGCGGCACATCTGATCGCCTACGGTGCGATCGTGCTTTGCGGTGCTCTCGCCGCGCGGAACTGGGACCGCCGTATCCTCGCCGCCACCACCGCCGTCGGTATCGGGATCCTGCTCGAGGTGGCACAGGCCGAATGGGCGATGCGCGACGGCAGCGTTGCGGATGCGATCGCGAACGCGTCCGGCGCCGTCATCGGGCTTTTGTTTGCGTGGATCGTGCTGCGGGTATGCGCGGAAAAGACCGGCCGTAAAGCCGTCAGTTCACCCGCACGCCGGCCTTCCAGGTCTGGTGCACGATCTCGCCGCCGGAGGTAATCAGGACACCGGCCCCGTCGGGCTTGCCGTCATGCCATTCGATCGTGAGGCGGCGGCCGTCGGGAAAGTGGAACGTCCCGTGGCCTTCGGGCAGGCCATTTCGAAAGGTTCCGGAGTAGCGCGATCCGCTCGGATACCAGGCCGTCCCCTTGCCTTCGATCAGTCCGTTTTCGAGCTGTCCCTCGTAACGGCCGTTGGCCGCACCGTCGAGAAACCATTCGACGATACCGTGGCCGTGGGCCAACCCATCGCGGCATCCGCCCGACCAGGTGATGGCCTCTCCTGTGCGCGGGTTCGGGTTGTGGACCGCGCAGCCTGTCGCAGTGTCCACGATCAGGGCAGACGCTGCGGTCGTGCATGCGGCAAGTATCAACGACGTTGCGGCAACGATAGGGCGAACGTTCATGCCCCGACCTTGCCACGCGTATTGCGCGACGTCGAACCCGGCGCCGGTGTGTCGTGGAACTCGGTGTCGAGACCGTCGCGCGAAGGCGGGACATCCTGGACCCGACGGTAAAACAACAAGGCCACCAGAAGCGCCGCCGACAGAGCCGCAAACATCGTGCGGTAAGCGACTTCGGGCGCGCGCCCGGCGGCGTCGGCCGGGAACTGGTCGATGATCGCGCCGGTGGCCACCTGGACCACGAACACGCCGCCCCAGACGAACAGGTTGATCGCCGTGATTACCCGCCCGACATAACGGTCGGGGAACAGCGCGCGCGCGTGGGCGAACACCGGTGACGACAGGCCGGAACACCGGCCGAGCACCACCATCAATGCGCTTGCGACGAGAACGGGCACACCGCCTGCGGCGGCCAGTGCTCCGAACCATACGGCCATGGCGAGCGCTCCCACGCTGACGACGCCACGGCGCGTGTCGAACACGCGATCGAGCGGTCCGATCGCAAGTGCGCTGACAAGCCATGCGAGAGATACGACCAGGATGATGTTGCCGCGCTCGATCAGCCCCGAACCGTGGATGTCGTTCAGGTACGGCCCGATCCACAGCGCCCGGAAGGTCAGGAAGGAACCGACTGCCGTGCCGCCAAGGGCGCCGAGCGCATAGATCTGGGGCTCGCGCAGGACGACGCCTAGCCCCCGGATCGTCTGCAGTAGCGTTTCGGGAGGCCCGGAAGGAACCGGTGCGTCGGGTGGCCGGTCGCGGGTGGTCAGATAGACCCCGATGGCCAGAAGCACACTGAACGCGGCAATCGCCAGCATTGTCTCACGCCAACCGAATGCGGCGGTCGCCGCCGCAAACGGTGTGGCCGACAGCAGCATCCCCATGCCGCCGACCCCAATGGTGATCGCGGTTGCCGTCGAGAGTCGGTCACGCGGCACCCAGCGCGACAGCAGGACAATCGTTCCCATGAAGACCGGTGCGATCCCCCAACCGGTTACGAACAACGCCAGCATCAGGCCGGTGGGCGAGCGCGCCGTCGCGAACCAGGCGATCCCCGTGACGGTGATAAGTATGAAGACGGCCACCGTGCGGCGCGGCCCGAACCTGTCGAACAGGACGCCCACGGGAAGTTGCATGATTGCCGAGCCCAGGAACAGGGCGGCGGGCAAGGCGCTCAGCTGTGTCGCGTCAAGGCCGAGTTCGACACGCAGGTTCGGCGCAATGACGGCGGGAACCGAGCGAATGAACTGGCTCAGAATGAAGGCAAGCCCGAGCGCGGGCGCCATCGCGAGTATCAGGCGGAGTCGGCTGGAAGGCATCGTGCCATAGGATCACAAACGGCTCCCCAATCGAAGCCACGGACGGACGTTTGCCGTTTGCGTTTACTTCTCTTCGGCGGTGGCGTCCCCGTCCTGGGCTTCCTTGCGCGCCTCTGCCGCCTCGCGCTTGGCCTCGGCCTTGGCGGCCTTCTTGGCCTTCTTCTGGGCCTCGCGCTGGCGTTTCTCGAAGTCGTAGTTGGGTTTGCGGGCCATCGTTTCCTCGTTCGTGTCGGTTTCAGGCCGCGCGGCGCTGCGGTCTACGGTTGCGGCGCGTTCGGTTGCGCTTGGGCCGGTTGCCGTTCGCGGGCTTGCGTGGCTTGTCAGGGGTTTCGGATACCTGCCTGCTTCCCGAATTGCCACCCACCACAGGAATCTGCATGCGTATGAACTTTTCGATATCGCGCAGGAATTCGCGTTCCTCGCCCGAGCAGAACGAGATCGCCGTCCCCGCGGCGCCGGCGCGCGCCGTGCGGCCGATCCGGTGGACATAACTCTCGGGAACGTTGGGAAGCTCGAAGTTGACCACGTGAGAAACGTCACTGACGTCGATGCCGCGCGCCGCGATGTCCGTGGCGACCAGCACGCGGACATTGCCCTTGCGGAATCCTTCCAGCGCACGCTGCCGTGCGCCCTGGGACTTGTTGCCGTGGATTGCGTCGGCCGCGATTCCGGCTTTCTCGAGTGTCTGGGCAACTTTGTTTGCCCGGTGCTTGGTGCGCGTGAAGACGATCACTCGGGACATGGTTTCGTCCACGAGCATGTCCATCAGGAGGCCGAACTTCGCCTTGGGTTCGACGAAGTGCACGCCCTGGCGGATCGCTTCGACGGCGACCTTCTTGGGCGCGATGTCGATGCGGACGGGTTCGTAGAGCAGGTCGGCGGCCAACTTGGAAACCTCGGGCGGCATGGTGGCCGAGAACAGCATCGACTGGCGTTCGTTTGCGGGCAGTGCCGAGACGATCTTCCGCACGTCACGGATG
Source organism: Rhodospirillaceae bacterium (assembly GCA_038133965.1). Taxonomy (GTDB): domain Bacteria; phylum Pseudomonadota; class Alphaproteobacteria; order UBA6615; family UBA6615; genus JAYPUG01. Next base: position 4,315 of record JAYPUG010000155.1, read on the forward strand.
AAGCCCATGTCGAGCATCCGGTCGGCCTCGTCGAGGACGAACATCTCGACACGGTCGAGGCTGAGGTGTCCCTGCCCCATAAGGTCAAGAAG
>JAYPUG010000155.1:4416-5456 GCA_038133965.1 Rhodospirillaceae bacterium
GGTGGAGATACTTGCCGTAAGCGCGGAACTCGTCGCCGATCTGTATGGCCAGCTCACGCGTTGGTGCGAGGATCAATGCACGCGGGTGCATGCGTTTGCCGTCGGGCGTGGTGCGCGACAATTCGTCGAGGATCGGCAGCGCGAAGGCCGCCGTCTTGCCGGTGCCCGTCTGGGCGATGCCCAGCAAATCATCGGCGTCGAGGAGGACGGGAATAGCCTTCGCCTGGATCGGCGTCGGCACGAGATGCACGCGTTCTTTCAAAGCGCGCAGGATCGGGTCGGCGAGGCCGAGCTCCGAAAACGTAAGTTCTGTCAAAGGTAATCCTTGTGCGCCGGGCTGGCCGGATGGCGCTTTGAGGCTCGTCGGCCCCGGCGTATCGCTGCTTCCGGGCGCGGCCGGTGCGGCGGGTTTTCTGGTTCTTGGTCCCGGGACGTACGCCCCATATGTGGGCGTTTCGCGCGATCGCGAGAGAATATGCAGCCCTCACATGGGCCTCGACGTGTGCTTTGTCAAGAAAATCAGGATCTTGTTCGTCCATTCCCCCGCTCTTGACCGCCCGAAGACGATTTTTCACCCTGTCCGGATACGGTGCCGAGAAGGAAATCGCCGATGATCGAGATGCTCGACGAGCGCATAGAAGGCCCCGATGTCTGGCTCGGTGCCGACCTGCAGGGACGAGACGACTGGATCGTCCGCCTCGACGATGGCGACATCGCGGAAATCGACGCCGCGCTCGCCAACGCGAAGAAAGCGGGCGCCGCCCTGCCCTTCGATACCGAGTTGTTTCCGCTGGATGGCCTGCGCGCAAAGCTCGACCGGATCGTCGGGCTGGTTTCGCATGGCTGCGGGGTCGCCCTGGTGCGCGGGTTGCCCCGCGAGCGCTACACACCGGAGGAGTGCGACCTGATCTATTGGGGTATCGGTCGGCACATGGGTACGCCGGTTTCACAGAACCCGCGCGGGCACATGGTCGGCTATGTACGCGACGAGGGGCGGACGATGGGTGATCCGGACGCGCGCGGATACCAGACTGCCGGCG
>JAYPUG010000155.1:5466-5758 GCA_038133965.1 Rhodospirillaceae bacterium
CTTCAGTTCCACACCGACCAGCTGCCCACCGACATCCTCGGCCTGTTCTGCGTCAACACCGCGCGCAGCGGCGGCGAAAGCCACATCGTGAGCTCGCTCGCCATCCACAACATGGTCCTCGAGGAGCGGCCGGAACTCCTGCCCCATCTGTATGAGCCCATGGCGGTCGACTGGCGAGGCGACGAGCCGCCGGGCGAGCCGCCCTGGTACATGGTGCCGATCTTTTCACTGGCAGAGGGCAAGCTCACCGCACGTTTCACGAACAGGTTCTTCGTCCGATCGACGGTACGGC
>JAYPUG010000156.1:0-343 GCA_038133965.1 Rhodospirillaceae bacterium
ATCTTGACCTTCACCCCTTCCGGCAGGGTGAGAATCTCGTTGGCCTCTTCGCCTTCGCTCCACTCGACCTCATGGTCGTGGAGCGCCACGAACTCGTGCACCACATCATCGACGGTCTTCGCATCACCGCTCATCGGTTCCTCCCCAGGCTGGCAATGGTTTCGTTTCCCCGATCATACGTCATTCGCGGCCATCAGTCCGCCCCCGCAGTCCACTCGCCAACGACAGTCTCGTCGGTTTCTTGGGGCGCAAGCCGTTCGCGCGCGGCCCGAAAAGCCTCCCGGGAGGCAAGCTGCGCATAGGCCCAGACGGCCGCACCACGGATCAACGGCGAGGCGTCCTC
>JAYPUG010000156.1:353-3095 GCA_038133965.1 Rhodospirillaceae bacterium
TTCCCCAGCGCAATCAGCACATTGCGCACGAACCGGTCGCGCCCCACCCGCTTCACCGCGGTTTGCGCAAACAGCTTGCGGAACGCGCCATCGTCCAGTTCGGACAACGCAACCAGCCCCACGGACGACAGCTCGGGCCGCGCGCGCAACTCGGCCACGGGGGCGGCCCGGGCGAAACGGTTCCACGGACACGCGGCCAGGCAGTCGTCACACCCGTAGATCCGATTGCCGATCAGGGAGCGCAGTTCGCGGTCTATCGGCCCCTTGTGCTCGATCGTGAGGTAGGAGATGCAGCGCCGGGCGTCGATCCGGTAGGGCTGTGGAAATGCGTTGGTCGGGCACGCATCGAGACAGGCCCGGCAGGTGCCGCAGTGATCGTTCTCGGGCTTATCCGCGGGCAGATCCAGGGTCGTGAACACTTCTCCGAGGAACAACCATGATCCATGCGCCCGCGACACAAGGTTCGTGTGCTTGCCCTGCCAGCCGAGCCCGGCCTCGCGTGCAACGGGTTTCTCCATCACAGGCGCCGTGTCGACAAACACCTTCACGTCCCCGGGGAACTCGTCGCAGATCCAGCGCCCCAGCGCCTTCAGCCGTTTCTTGACCACGTCGTGATAGTCGCGCCCGCGCGCGTATACGGATATGTGGCCCGCTCCCGGCCGGTCGAGCCCCTCGAAGGCCCCGGGCTCGGGGGTGTAGGCCATGGCGAGCGCGATCACCGAGCGGGCCTCGGGCCAGAGTGCGGAAGGCGCCCGGCGCCGGTCGGCCTTGGCGGCAAGCCAGTCCATTTCGCCGTGCAACCCGCCATCGAGGAACGCCGCAAGGTTTTCGCGCACCTCTCCGGCAAGGCCGACCGGCGCGAAACCGACGGCATCGAAGCCAAGTTCGACAGCCTTCTGCCGGATGCGTACGCGGGTGTCGCCTGAATCCATGCGCCGGCTAGCCGCGCCCCCGGTAGGGCGCAACGCCCTGGTCGGGCAGCCACAGGCCGGCGGGTGGCTCTGCCGACTGGTAGAAGACATCGATGGGGATGCCGCCGCGCGGATACCAATAGCCGCCGATCCGCAGCCAGACAGGTTTGAGGGTGTCTTCCAGACGCTTCGCGATATCGACCGTGCAGGCCTCGTGGAAACCTCCATGGTTTCGGTAGGCACCCAGATAGAGTTTCAGGGACTTGCTCTCTACCAGCCAGGCATCGGGTACGTAGTCGATCACGAGGTGCGCGAAGTCGGGCTGACCGGTGATCGGGCAGATCGATGTGAACTCCGGGCAGGTGAAGCGCACCAGGTAGGTCGTGTCCGGCTGCGGGTTCGGAACGCGCTCGAGAGATGCATCGTCGGGCGATGCCGGCAGCTCGGTCTTGCCGCCGAGCTGGGTCAGACCCTCATAGATTTCCTCAGCCATCTCGTCTCGTTCCTCTGCGCGATCGTGCAGCCGATCTTCCAATATTTGCGCCCGCGCCTGTAGTTCAGGCGCCCCGGTCGAGCAACGTGGCGTCGCCGTAGGAAAAGAAGCGGTACTCCTCCGCGATCGCATGCGCATAAGCCGCGTGCATGCGATCCATACCCGCGAACGCACAGACCAGCATGAACAGGGTCGAACGGGGGAGATGGAAGTTCGTCAACAGCCGATCCACGGCACGGAACCGGAAACCGGGCGTGATGAAGATGTCCGTGTCGCCGGCGAACGGCGTCACACGTCCGTCCGCATCCACGGCGCTTTCCAGCAGGCGCAGGACCGTGGTGCCGACGGCGGCCACCGGCCGGCCGGCGGCGCGCACCGCGTTGATCCGCTCGGCCAGCGACGCGGAAATCTCTCCATACTCGGCATGCATCCGGTGATCGCGAACATCGTCGGCTGTCACCGGCAGGAACGTCCCGGCACCCACATGTAGTGTCAGCGACGCGAATTCCATACCCGCATCCTCAAGTGCGGCCCGCAGCGCCGGCGTAAAGTGGAGCCCCGCCGTCGGCGCCGCTACGGCCCCTTCGCGCGCGGCAAACATCGTCTGGTAGTCGTCGCCGTCGCGCACATCCGGGCCGCCATCGCGCTTGATATAGGGGGGCAAGGGCGTTCGCCCGTGACGCATCAGTGCGGCAAGGAATTCATCGCCCGCAATGTCGAAGCGCACGCGGACTTCTCCTCCTTCGAGCCGTCCGATCACCTCAGCCGCGAACCCCTCGCCGAAATCGATCCGGTCGCCCGGCCGCAGGCGCTTTGCCGGGCGCGCGAACGCCAGCCATTCGCCGTCGGCTTCCGCCTTGTGAAGCGTAAGCGCGACGCGCGCTTCCCCGCGCCGGCCCTCGAGCTGCGCCGGGATCACCCGCGTATCGTTGACGACAAGCAGGCTGCCGGGCGTGAGCAGGCCGGGAAGATCGCGGACATGCCGATCGGCAAGCGCCTCGCCGACCGCAAGCAGGCGTGCGGATTCGCGTGGCTCCACCGGGCGCTGGGCGATGCGTTCGGGCGGCAACGCGAAGTCGAAATCGGCCGTCTTCACCTGCTCCACTCCTCGCCGGATTGACACCGGCGCGGTTTCGCTGTCAGAAGCCGTCCGGCAACCCGCAACTCCGTCAACGGCATTTCGATCATGTCCGGACTGACCACACGCTTCCTCGTAATCGCGATCCTGTTCACCACCTGTCTTGTGGTTTCGAACATCACTGCGGTCAAGCTGATCGACGTATGGGGTTATGTTCTGCCCGGCGCCATCGTGATCTTTCCCGTCAGCTACATCATCGG
>JAYPUG010000156.1:3124-5735 GCA_038133965.1 Rhodospirillaceae bacterium
TTTACGGCTTTGCCCGTGCGCGGCTGGTCATCTGGCTGGGATTCGGCGCGAACCTGTTCGCGGTGCTGATCTTTGCGCTGGTCGGCGTGATCCCGGCCGTCGGGTTCTGGGAGGGGCAAGCTGCCTACGATGCCATTCTCGGCGCCACACCACGCATCCTGATGGCCTCCTTCGCCGCGTTCCTGGTCGGTGAGTTCACCAATTCCTATGTCCTGGCCCGGCTCAAGGTCGCCACGGATGGCCGGTTCCTGTGGGTGCGGACCATCGGGTCCTCGTTGGTCGGCCAGTCACTCGATTCCATCGTCTTCGTGACCATCGCCTTCTGGGGCGTGTTCCCCAACGATGTGATCGTGTCGCTGATCGTGACCCAGTCGGCGTTCAAGATCGGCTACGAGGTGGTCGCGACCCCGGTAACCTACGCGGTTGTCGGCTGGCTGAAGCGCAGCGAGGGCATCGATCACTACGACCGCGACACGCGCTTCAACCCGTTCGCGATTTCCCGCATCCGGGACTGATGCCAATCCGCCGGCTTGTTCCTGCCATTCTTGCCGCCGCCGCGCTGCTGCCCGCGACGGCACCGGCAGACGACCGGGCATTCACGATCCAGTGGGAGAACGACCGGATCGCCGACACCGACCGCCACTATTCGAATGGTGCGCGCATCGCCTGGGTGTCGGGGCAGCGGCCGTCCTGGGTAACCGACATATTCGATGCCATCGACGTGCCCGGTATCATTCCCGACGACCGCGTCGGGTTCGCCCTCGGCCACAGCATCTACACACCGGAAAATACTTCGGCTTCGGCACTCGTCACTGACGACAGACCCTATGCGGGTTGGTTCTACGGCGCGATTTCCGTCCACGAAGAGGAGGATTCCTCGGGACCAGGCCCCGATATACGAACGACGTTCGAACTGGATGCCGGGATCGTCGGTCCCTGGGCCCTTGCCCGGCAGGTCCAGAACGGGTTCCACGACATCATCGGAGTCAGCCACTCGAACGGCTGGGCCCACCAGCTCGACAACGAGCCCGGACTGATGCTGATCGGCGAGAAACGCTGGCGAACCTGGCTCGGTGGCGGTGGCGGCATCGAGTTCGACGCAATCCCGAGCATCGGCGGCAGCCTTGGAAACGTCATGACCTTCGCAAGTGCGGGCGCAATGCTCCGCATCGGTCAGGGTCTCGACGTCGATTTCGGTCCGCCGCTGATCCGCCCGTCGCTCAGTGGTCTCGACACCCTGAAGAAACGCACTGACCTGTCGTGGTACGTCTTCGCCGACGCGCAGGGACGCGCCGTCGCACGCGACATCTTCCTTGACGGCAACACCTTCTCCGACAGCCATAGCGTGGACAAGAAACACTTCGTCGGCGACTTCCAGCTCGGGGCCGCGGTGATCTTCGAGGGTGTGCGCTTCGCCGTAACCCAGGTGTTTCGCACACGCGAGTTCGAGGGCCAGCGCCAGGCCGACCGTTTCGGTTCCGCGAGCCTGACCTTCAGCTTCTAGGCAGCCCGGAACCGCAGCGCCTTTGCAGCGGTACCCGCCATGCTAAGGTCTGTGGCCCGTTCGATACCGCAAGGGGAGGAGACATGGCGGATCTGCAAGTCACGGTCGAAGGCATCGCCGACGGCCAACGCATTCCCGAGGAGTTCGCATTCGGCATTCGCACCGAAACCGAGCCCTTTACCTTCGGCTCCAACGTGAGCCCTGCGATGAGCTGGAGTGCGGGCCCGGCCGGCACGAAATCCTACGCGATCATCATGCACGACCGCTCGGTGCCGACCGTCTTCGACGACGCGAACCAGGAGGGTAAGTCGATCCCCGCCGGCCTCGCGCGCATGGACTTCATGCACTGGATCCTCGTCGATATACCGGCATCGACGACGAGCCTGCCCAAGGGCGCGGAATCGGATTCCGTCGTGCCCAAGGGCAAGCCGACAGGACCCGCGGACAACGGCGTTCGCGGTGCCAACGACTTCGGCATGTTCATGGCCGGGAACCCCGACATGGCCGGCGATTACGGTGGCTATGACGGCCCTGCCCCGCCCTGGAACGACGAGATCATGCACGAGTACGTGTTCACCGTGTACGCGCTCGATGTCGAAACGCTGGGACTATCGGGTGTCTTCGGCGGCGCCGACGCGCTCTCCGCCATGGATGGCCATATCCTGGCCAGCGGACAGATTGTCGGCGAATACACGCTAAACCCCGACCTCGCCTGAACTACACGAATTTCAGTGATTTCGGCGGCGAACCCGTGTGGTCCGCCGCCTTTTTCACGTGCGAGTGACGCGCGTCACTTCGCATCGCCACCATCGTGCGTAACTGTTTGGCAACGACACACCGAACGGAGAGCACGATGTCCGGTCACACGAAAGACGACACCCGCAAGGCGCTCGATTACAGCTTCGTTTACGGCACCGCCGACGGTGACGAGATCGACGGCACCTACGAGCACGAAATCATCTTCGGCTACCACGGCAACGACGAGATCCGCGCCGGCGGGGGGAACGACTATGTCTGGGGCGGCGACGGCGATGACGAGCTTCACGGTGGCGACGGCGACGACCAACTCAACGGCGGCAACGACAATGACTGGCTCTTCGGCAACGC
>JAYPUG010000157.1:0-1527 GCA_038133965.1 Rhodospirillaceae bacterium
CCCGTCTGCTGCGCGCCGATATCGAGGAACTGAATACCGTCCAGGCGCGCATTGTCCCGCGCCGTGAGGAACTGCGGGTAGCGGCAGTCGATCTGAAAGACCGGCGCGACAAGCTGAGGGAACTGTCGAACGCCAAGAACACGGTCCTCGGTCAGACCCGCACGGCGCGCGACGTGGCCCAGAAACGCGTCACACAGTTGCGGAATGAGGCCAGAACGCTCGAGGAACTGCTCTCAACTTTGCGTGACGGCACGGCGTCCGCCATTCCACGCCCGCGCCCGGGTGAGGCCTCCGGGAGGGAGGAAACCCGCCAGGTACTCCTCGCGCCCAGCCCGCGCACGTCCGGGCCGTCGATCACGGAAGCGCGCGGACGGCTTTCCTGGCCCGCCTATGGTACCGTCATCCAGCGTTTCGGTGCCAGAACCGCATCAGGCGGGACATCACGCGGGGTGACCTGGAAGACACGCCCGGATTCCTCCGTGGTGGCGCCATGGGACGGTCGCGTGGTGTTCGCCGGGCCCTTCCGGCGCTTTGGCCAAATCTTGATCATCGATCATGGCGAGGGATATCATTCGCTCATCGCCGGGCTGGGGCGGATCGATGCCGCGCCCGGCCAATGGGTTCTTGCGGGAGAGCCGGTCGGACGTGCCGAGAACGGCGCGGCCGGTTCCGGTGAGGGCAGTGTTAACGGGGGACAGGCCAGAACGGCCGACAACCGTTCCGATGGCGCCGTACTCTATGTCGAGTTGCGGCGGGACGGAGAACCGATCAACCCGTTGCCCTGGCTGGCAGCGCAAACGAACAGGACACAAGGCTGATGCGTAAACTTCTCTCCGCGGTCGCTTTCTCCGCGCTCCTTTTCACCATGCCTGAAAGCGCAGTTGCGGCCGAACGCGACGAAGAGACGTTCCGGCAGCTCGAACTCTTCGGCGACGTGTTCGAGCGGGTGCGCTCGCAATATGTTGACGAGACGAACGACCGCGATCTGATCGAAGCCGCCATCAACGGGATGCTGCATTCGCTCGATCCGCACTCGAGTTACCTCAACGAGGACAGTTTCCGCGACATGCAGGTGCAGACGCGGGGCGAGTTCGGCGGCCTCGGGATCGAGGTCACGATGGAACAGGGCCTCGTGCGCGTGGTCTCGCCGATCGACGAAACACCGGCAGCGCGTGCGGGGATCGAGGCGGGCGATTTCATCACCCATCTCGACGGTGAGTCCGTGCTTGGCCTGAGCCTGTCCGAAGCGGTCGAGAAGATGCGCGGCCGCGTTGGCTCCGACATCCGGCTGACGGTTCTTCGCGAGGGCCGGGAACCGTTCGACGTGTCCGTGACCCGCGACATCGTTCGGATTCAGTCGGTCCGCAGCCGGGTGGAAGGCAATGTCGGCTATGTGCGGATCACGACCTTCAACGAGCAGACCATGCCCGGGCTCGAAGCGGCCATGACCGACATCAAGCGCGAACTCGGTGACGAGATGGTCGGCCTGGTGCTCTCCTCGAGCGGCTATCAGCCAATTTTTGCTGG
>JAYPUG010000157.1:1537-5708 GCA_038133965.1 Rhodospirillaceae bacterium
TACTCGATCAGGCGGTGAAAGTGTCCGACGCGTTCCTCGAGCGCGGCGAGATCGTTTCCCAGCGCGGGCGCGATCTGGACGATATGCAGCGTCACAATGCGCGGCCGGGTGACCTTGCCGACGGTCTGCCGATTGTCGTCCTGATCAACGGCGGCTCGGCCTCGGCGTCCGAAATCGTTGCCGGTGCACTCCAGGACCATGGACGCGCCGTGATCATGGGAACCCAGAGCTTCGGTAAGGGTTCGGTGCAGACGATCAACGACATTCCCGGTCACGGTGCACTGCGCCTGACCACGGCCGCCTATTTCACGCCGAAGGGTCGGTCGGTCCAGAAAACTGGAATCACGCCGGATATCGTGGTCGAGCAGGCGCGCCTCGAAGTGTCGGACACGCCCGCGACCATACGGGAGAGCGATCTGCGCAACGCCCGCGACAATGAGGGAACACCCGATAGCGACGACGCAGCCGCAGCGGTAACCTCGGCGCAACAGGACTATCAGCTCGCGCGGGCCCTCGACCTGATAAAGGGTATCTCGACCTTCAACGTCCGGGTGACAAACTAGACCCGACTGCGCGGCCTCCGGTAGTTTTCCCGCATGAGCGACGCGGGTACGGAACGCAAATTGCGTATCAACGGCAAAGTGCTGTTGCCTGGCACATTGGCGCTCGTTCTGCTTGTCGTTCTCGCCGGCATCCTCTGGACCGTTTGGACCGGCCTGACGGCAGAACCGGAAGAGATGCACGCGTCCGGTGATGCCGGGCATGCGCCGCCATCCACTGTGGCTGGTGAGGCGGCTGCGCCGTCCGTTCGCGAGGAGCCGGGAGCGGAAGCTGCCGAGGACACGTCTGTCGGGTCCGCGCCGGAGTCCATGGCCGGATCGCATCCGACGGACCCGGAACCAGGCACACCGCACGCCGACTCTGGGCCGGCCGAACCCGTGAATCACACGGCGTTAGACTCAATGGCGTCGGAAACTATCGCTGAGCCGAATACGCCCACTCCGCCACCGGTAACCTCGCGGCCTGCGCCTCCAGCTGGTCGCGGACTTGCCCCGGCGCCCGATCCCGCACTGGTCGAGCAATCACCTCTGGGCCCGCTGCCACGCATCGGACCAAACGGTCTTGAGCCGTGGCAGGCATACGCGCGACCGGTCGATGCGCGCGATACGCGGCCGCGCGTGGCGGTCATTCTGAGCGGGCTCGGTCTCTCGAGCGCGGCGACCGATGCCGCGATCCAGGGGTTGCCGGGGGAGGTGACGCTCGCGTTCCAGCCCTTTGCCGACAACATCCAGCAATGGATCCGTCTCTCGCGGGCGGCGGGTCATGAGGTCCTTCTGAACCTTCCGATGGAGCCGGTCGATTTTCCCGAAAGCGATCCCGGCCCGCGCGCCCTGTTCGTTACCCTTTCGCCGGTCGAGAACGAAGAGCGTCTGCGCTGGGCTCTGTCGCGTGTCAGCGGCTATGTCGGTGTGGTCAATCACATGGGATCGCGCTTCACGACCGTGCGGGAGGTGATGCAGCCGGTCCTGGCCGAACTCAAGGCTCGTGGCCTGCTGTTTGTCGATGCACGCGCCGCAGCCCGCAGCGTGGCCACGGTGATGGCGTCGGAGATGCAGGTGCCGCGCGCGATCAACGACCGTTTCCTCGATGACCGCGAGGTGTCGCGCGCCACGATCGATGCACGGCTGGGTGAAATCGAGCGTATCGCCAAGGATGCCGGTGTCTCGATCGCGATCGGTCAGGCATTCCCGGTTACCATCGAGCGGGTTCGTGTTTGGGCCGAGACGCTGGATGAGAAGGGGCTTGCGCTGGTGCCCGTCTCTGCGGTGGTGGGCAGGCAGGCGGACCGGTGAGGACGCCCGTCGCGACCGAAGCGGACACCGAGTATTACCGCCAGTGTGCAGGTGTCCTTCTGGTGAACCAGCATGGCCGAATCTGGGTGGGGGAACGGAACGATACCCCCGGCGCCTGGCAGATGCCCCAAGGTGGAATCGAAGGAGACGAGGATCCGCGTGCGGCGGCGCTGCGCGAACTGGCGGAGGAGACGGCCGTCAGCAATGTGGCGTTTCTGGCCGAAGCGCCGGACTGGCTGAAGTACGATCTTCCATCCGACCTGCGGGGGGGTGTTTGGCGCGGCCGATGGCGCGGGCAGATGCAGAAATGGTACGCGTTCCGCCATCTGGGCGACGATACCGAGGTCGATGTGCTGGGTGTGTCGGACCCGGAGTTCGACCGCTGGAAATGGGTCGAACTCGACGAGTTGCCCGAGCTGATTATCGCGTTCAAGCGACCGGTCTATGCGGCGCTGGTTGAAATTTTCAGGCCAGCGATCACTGAGTTAAAGACCGCCGGCGAGATCGTTACTAGGCCGTGACGGTTTCGTCCCGCGTAGTGCGGAGATTCAGGAACAGGCACGCCGCACGCGCGAGCCAGCCGGTGATCTTGCCGTGTGGGGAAAAACCGATCGCCTTGAAGATCAAGGTGATCGCCCGCTCTACATGGTGGGTTTCGTAGAACCCGTAGGCGCGCGACATATAGGCCCGGATGCATTTCTTGCGGTTGTAGCGTTCGCCGTTGTTGTTGGCGGCGTAGTAGGCATAGGCGAGTTCGTCGTCCTCGCTCTCGCCGATCCGGCCGATTCCCACGATGAGCCGCTTCAGCCGGCCGAGGCGTTCGATGTCCCGGTAGCGTTCCAGGTGGGTGTAGAAGAGCTTGTAGTGGCGAATCTCGTCCTGCGCGATGCGTCGGCAGATTTCGCGAAGGACGGGCTCTTCGGTCGCCTCTCGGAGTGCGGTGTAGTAGGACGATGTGCCGACCTCGACCATGCATCGCGCGACGAGTTCGCCGCACCGCGTTCCCCGAACCGAGTTTTCCGCAGACACCGGTAGTTGAATCTTTTTCGAGAAATCGGCAAAGCGCGCTTCGAAGTCGAAATCCGGATCGGCCATTTCCGCCCAGCGTGAAAGCGCCTGGCCGTGCTGGACCTCCTCGACGGCCCAGCGCCGTGCGGCGTCCTGGAATTCCCGGTCGCCGCTGAACACGCTGCACAGATATTCGGCATAGGTGCCGCCATTGTATTCCACCATGGCGGCTGCCTTGACGATACGCAGCATCTCGGGATCGACCTTCGCGGGATCGAATGCGTCCCACGGAACGTCGTCCAGATTCCAGTGCCGATTGCTGCGATCGCTCATGGCGTCACTTTCAACGAATCCTTGGCCAATTCGTTGCCCCCCGCCACCATAATATATAAACGCCCGCGGTGCGGGGTCAAAAAGCAGTTATTCGCAACGGCCGAGGCCGTAATCGACTTCTACTGATAGACCAGCTGGTCCAGCGAGGCGAGCTTGGCTCGTGCGGAGGCTGCGCGCGCTTCGGCCGCCTCCCGCTCGGCAGCGTTGTCGCCTGCGTCGCGAATGTCTTCGTTCGCGTTCTGCAGGTCCTGTTCGACCGCCGCGCGGTCGATGTCCTCCAGCGCGATGGCCTCTTCGGCCAGAACCGTGCAACGTTCACCCGTCACTTCGGCGAAGCCGCCGGCCACGAATATCCGCGACTTGACGCTGTTTCCCTCGAAGATGTGGATCACACCGGGGCGCACGGTCGAGATCAGCGGAGAGTGCCGCGCCAGGACGCCGAAATCGCCGTCGGCACCCGGCACGACAACCATCTCCACCTCTTCCGAAAGCAGCAGCCGCTCGGGGGAGACGAGTTCGAACTGGACCTGGTTATCCGCCACGTGGAATCCCCCGTCAGGCCGCTTCGGCGGCCATCGCCTGGGCCTTCTCGATCGCTTCCTCGATGGTGCCGACCATGTAGAAGGCGGCTTCCGGCAGGTCGTCGTGTTCGCCTTCGACGATCTGCTTGAAGCCCTTGATCGTGTCCTCGAGGTCCACGAACTTGCCCGGTGAACCGGTGAACACCTCGGCGACGTGGAACGGCTGGGACAGGAAGCGCTGCAGCTTGCGCGCGCGCGCCACCGTCAGCTTGTCCTCTTCCGACAGCTCGTCCATGCCGAGAATGGCGATGATTTCCTGCAGGTTCTTGTAGCCCTGCAGGGTTTCCTGCACCCGGCGCGCAACGCCGTAATGTTCCTCGCCGATGACGCGGGCATCGAGAATTCGGCTCGTGGAGTCGAGCGGATCGACCGCCGGGTAGATGCCCAGCTCGGCGA
>JAYPUG010000158.1:0-5697 GCA_038133965.1 Rhodospirillaceae bacterium
GAAAAAGACCGTCGGCGCGATCTAGAAGGACGTCACCATGCGACGCGTTCGCAACGTCAAGGTTCTTGCCACACTCGGGCCCGCGAGTTCGTCCGAGGAGATGATTCGTACGCTCTTCGAGGCGGGCGCGGACGCGTTTCGGCTGAACATGAGCCATGGGTCCCACGATGATGTGCGGGCCATGTACGAGCGCATCCGCAAGGTCGAGGAGGAGCTCGGCCGGCCGATCTGCATCCTTGTGGACCTGCAGGGCCCGAAGCTGCGGACGGCGCCGCGTTCCGCTTCGATCTCGAACGCGATACCGGAGATGCGCGCGGGGCGCCGTTGCCACACCGCGAGATCTTCGAGGCGATCGAGCCCGGCGCGACATTGCTGCTCGACGACGGAAAAATTCGCCTCGAGGTGACGGAGGCTGGCGCGGACTATGCCGAGACACGGGTCGTTGTTGGCGGGCCGCTGACCTCCCACAAGGGTGTCAATGTTCCCGACGTGATCCTGCCGGTCCCGGCCTTGTCGGAGAAGGATCGCCGCGACCTCGATTTCGCCATGTCGCTCGATGTCGATTGGGTGGCCCTTTCGTTTGTCCAGCGGCCGGATGACGTTGCCGAGACGAAAAAGATCGTTGCTGGCCGCGCGTCGGTCATGGCGAAGATCGAAAAGCCGCGCGCGCTGGATTTCCTCGACGAGATCGTCGAGGTGGCAGACGGGTTGATGGTGGCGCGCGGTGACCTGGGGGTTGAACTGCCCATCGAGCAGGTGCCCGGCATCCAGAAGTCGATCACCCGGGCGGCGCGCCGCGCCGGCAAGCCGGTCGTCGTCGCGACCCAGATGCTCGAATCCATGATCGAGGCTCCGGTGCCCACCCGCGCCGAGGTGTCGGACGTCGCGACGGCCGTGTTCGAGGGGGCCGACGCCGTGATGCTGTCGGGTGAATCCGCGGTGGGCGCCTATCCCGAGGAAGCGGTGGCGATGATGGACCGGGTTGCCCGCTCGGTTGAGGGGGATCCCCAATTCCACGCCTCCATCATCGCGGCGCGTGGCGAACCCGATGCGACCACGGCGGACGCGATCACCGCGGCCGCGCGCCAGGTTGCCGAGACCCTGAAGGCGGCGGCCATCGTCTGCTACACCGCGTCGGGCTCGACCGGGTTGCGGGCCTCGCGCGAGCGCCCCGAGGTGCCCATCCTGGTGCTCACGCCGGTCGTCCAGACCGCGCGCCGGCTGGCGCTTGCCTGGGGCGTTCACTGCGTGCGTACGGAGGACGCGACCAGCTTCCTCGACATGGTCATTCGTGCAGGTCGCGTGGCGGAGGGTGAGGGCTTTGCGGCGACGGGCGACAGGCTGGTGATCACGGCGGGCGTGCCCTTCGGGTCGCCCGGGCGAACCAATATCCTGCGCATCGCGACGGTGGGTGCGGAAGGCCGCCAGCGCCGCCGCTGAGACCCGGCCTGCGCGTTTGGTCGCACCCGGTGGATAACCCCTACAAATATCCTCGACTCCGGTTTACATCCGCCGAGTCGTTTGGCTTATTGTCGTAAAATTTTCATATCCGAGAAAACGGCGCCATGAGGCGTCGAACGGGAGGAAGCATGGCGCAATCGGGCGAGGGTAAAACCCGCAATCGAAAGCTGCTCAAGTGGGTCGAGCAAATCGCCGGGCGCACGCAGCCCGACGACATCTACTGGTGCGATGGCTCGAAGGAAGAGTACGACCGGCTTTGCGACCAGATGGTCGATTCCGGGATGCTCATTCCGCTGAACCAGGACCTGCGTCCCGGCTGCTTCCTTGCGCGCTCCGACCCAAATGATGTCGCGCGCGTCGAACACCGCACGTTCGTGTGCTGGGACGACGAGGAGGATGCGGGCCCCAACAACAACTGGGTCGCGCCGGCCGAGATGCGCGAGACCCTCGACGGTCTGTTCGACGGCTGCATGCGCGGCCGCACCATGTACGTCATCCCGTTCTCGATGGGGCCGCTCGGCTCGCACATCGCCCATATCGGCGTGCAGCTGACGGATTCGCCCTATGTCGCCGCGAGCATGCGCATCATGACCCGCATGGGGCAGGGCGCCCTCGACGAGCTCGGGGACGGGGACTTCGTTCCCTGCGTCCACACCGTCGGTGCGCCGCTGGCGGACGGCGAGGAAGACGTCGTGTGGCCGTGCAACGACACGAAGTACATCGTGCACTTCCCGCAGGATCATTCGATCTGGTCCTACGGCAGCGGCTACGGCGGCAACGCCCTGCTCGGCAAGAAGTGTTTCTCGCTGCGCATCGCCTCGATCATGGCCAAGGAAGAGGGATGGCTCGCCGAGCACATGCTGATCCTCGGCCTGCAGTCGCCCAAGGGCGAGAAAACATATGTCGCGGCCGCGTTCCCGAGCGCATGCGGCAAGACGAACCTGGCCATGCTGATTCCGCCCGAGGGATACGAGGGCTGGACGGTCTCGACCGTCGGCGACGACATTGCCTGGATCAAGCCGGACGACGACGGGAAGCTGCACGCGATCAATCCCGAGGCCGGTTACTTCGGCGTGGTGCCGGGGACGTCGAACAAGACGAACCCGAATGCCATGAAGATGATCCAGCGCGATACGATCTTCACCAATGTCGGTCTGACCGACGACGGCGATGTCTGGTGGGAAGGCAAGGACGGTGATCCCCCCGCTCATCTGATCGACTGGCAGGGCAACGACTGGACGCCCGATTGCGGCCGTCCGGCGGCGCACCCCAACGCGCGCTTCACGGTTGCGGCAGAGCACTGCCCGAGCATCGATCCCGCCTGGGACGATCCGGCGGGTGTGCCGATCGACGCCTTCATCTTCGGCGGGCGCCTGAGCACGACCTTCCCGCTCGTGTACGAGGCGCGCGACTGGGAGCACGGCGTCTATATGGCGGCGACCATGGGGTCGGAGGCCACGGCGGCAGCGGACAACCAGGCTGCCATCCGCCGGGACCCGATGGCGATGCTGCCCTTCTGCGGCTACAACATGGCCGACTACTGGAACCACTGGCTGAGCTTCCAGGACAAGGACCTGAAGCTGAGCTTCGCGAAGAAGAAGAAGCTCACGCTGCCGAAGATCTTCCGCGTGAACTGGTTCCGCAAGGACGATGAGGGCAACTTCATCTGGCCCGGCTTCGGCGAGAACATGCGGGTCCTGGAATGGGTCTGCGACCGGGTCCACGGCAATGTCGATGCGGTCGAGGGACCGCTTGGCAACATGCCGCGCTACCAGGACCTGAACTGGACCGGCCTCGACTTTCCGGAAGATTCCTTCAGCGGGATCATGGACCTCAGCCGGGACGCGGGCTCGGGCGAAGCGGAAGCGCAGAAGGAGCTGTTCGACAGCTTCGGCGACCGGCTGCCCGACGAGATGGAAGGTCAGCGCCAGGCACTTCTCTCCAGCATGGCGGATGCGCCGGAGGTGTGGCGGGTCGCAAGCTGACCTCCGCACCCTGTCGGAATGTGACGAAGGGCCGCCCCCGCGGGGCGGCCCTTCGCATTTCGGGTCAGGCCGGTTTTGGAATGACGCTTACATGTGCCGCCACGATGCGCCAGCCTTCGGGCATGCGCGCCCAGGCCTGGCTCTGCCGGCCCACTTTTCCGTCGCCCATGCTCTGGCGGTGGAACTCCAGGTTCGCGGTGGCGAAGTCCCGGCCGTAGGTGGTGACGATCACCGGTCCCGTGGTCCGGTCCACATCGTTGGGGTTGCGTGCGGCACGGAAGCCGGCGATCTGGTCGTGGCCGTACAGGTTCTCGCCGATCCCGTATCGCAGGGTGAGCTCGTTGTCCCAGAAAAGCTCGTTGAGCACGGCGACGTCGTTTGTCGTGAGCGCATGTTCGTAACGGTCATGGGCGGCGGTTACCTCCGCCAGGACTTCCGGGATGTTGATTTCCATTCTTCCTGCTCCTGTCATGCCGGCGGCGCCTGCCGCTATTCGGCCGCTTCTTCGGTTTGGCCCGCACCCGGCTTGTTCCACCAGCAGTCGCACATGAAAGCGACGTAGTCTGCGGGATCGATGGTCTTCGACTTGGTGATGCGCCCCATCAGAGGGCCTTCCTCGACGTCGACCTGAAGGCCGTCGGTGAAACGGTTCCAGAAGTTGAAGAAGCACGACACCATCGTGATCTCGATGATCTGGGCCTCGTTGTAGTGCTTTTTCAGTTCGGGCATCGCGTCCGGGTTCTCGCCGCGATAGGTCTTCTCCGTCAGCACCTCGGCCCATTTCATCGCCGCCTTTTCGGCTTGCGTGAAATGTTCCGAGTTCTCGTAGTCGCCTTCGATGGCGGCAATCAGTTCTTCGTCAAAACCCAACCCTCGACCGAGCGTTACGTTGTGACTGATTCAGTAGCGGCAACCATTGAGCATCGAGGTCTTGAGGATGACGAGCGCCTTCGTGCGCACGTCGAGGATCCCCGTTACCTCTTCGCGCAGCGCTGCCACGATGAAACCGTAGATCGACTGGGCGAGCTTGGGCGAGTGCGCAGCGGTTCGGACGGCATTTGCGACGCGTCCGAACATTTGCGTTGAATGTTTGAACAGGATCTCGGCCTCGGGGCCGGCCTCCTCGTCGGTGATCATGGGTATGTGCGGCATCGCTTTCCCTTTCGCCATTGACTGATTCGACACAGTAGAGCGGGTGGTGCGCCCGGCAAAGATATTGGTGTCTTGCCCCACCAGCCGGGTGTGCCCGAGTTTCGCTCAGGCGCCGGCCTTTGCCTTCGCCCAGCTGTCGCGCAGGCTGACTGTCCTGTTGAAGACGGGCCGGTCCGCTGCACTGTCGGGGTCGGGGCAGAAGTAGCCGAGCCGTTCGAACTGGACGGCCTCGCCCGTAGCCGCGTCGGCGAGAGCGGGCTCGAGATGGCACTGCGCACGCACATCGAGCGAGCCCGGGTTGAGATCGTCGAGCCATTCGCCGTCCTTGCCAGGCTCTTCCTCGCGGAAGAGGTGGTCGTAGAGACGAACTTCTCCGGTGATCGCGTGGTCGGCAGACACCCAGTGGATCGTGCCGCGCACCTTGCGTCCGTCCGGTGCGTCGCCGCCGCGGGTTTTGGGGTCGAAGGTGCAGCGCAGCTCCATCACCCTGCCGTCGGCATCCTTGATCACTTCTGTGCAGGTCACGAAGTAGGCGAAGCGCAGGCGTACCTCCTGGCCGATGGCAAGGCGGTGGAACTTCTTGGGTGGGTCCTCCATGAAGTCGTCGCGCTCGACCCACAGTTCCCGACCGAACGGGATCTGGCGGGTGCCGGCGGTTTCGTCCGTCGGGTTGTTGGCCGCGTCGAGAAGTTCGCTCTCGCCTTCCGGATAGTTCTCGATCACCAGCTTGATGGGGTCGAGGACCGCCATGCGCCGCGGCGCGGATGCGTTGAGATGCTCGCGGACCGTGTTCTCCAAATAGGCCATCTCAACGAGCCCGTCCGACTTGGTGATGCCCAGGCGGCCGATGAAATCCCGGATCGCGGCAGCGGGCACGCCGCGGCGGCGCAGACCGGATAGGGTGGGCATCCGCGGATCGTCCCAGCCGGACACGTGACCCTCTTCGACAAGCTGGATCAGCCGGCGCTTCGACAGCACGGTGTGCCCGAGGTTCAGGCGTCCGAACTCGTACTGGCGGGGACGGGCCGGTACGGGAAGATTCTCGACGAGCCAGTCATAGAGAGGGCGGTGGTCCTCGAATTCGAGCGTGCACAGAGAG
>JAYPUG010000159.1:0-5634 GCA_038133965.1 Rhodospirillaceae bacterium
GTGCAAGGCAGGCGCAAACCTTCTCCGCACTGCCGAACGAGCATGGGATACGGCCATGAGCGACACCTCTCCAGCGCGGATCGGCGCCTTTGCGGGCGCGGCCCTGGTCGCTGCGCTGACGATCTTCTTCCTGATCGAGGGGCGCGAACTTCTGATCCCCATCGCGATCGCCATCGTCATCTGGTACCTGCTCAACGCGCTCACCCGCTTCATTCACCGCATTCCCCTCGGTGGCTGGCGGATGCCCAACTGGCTGGGGCTGATCGTCGCCGTCGTGGTGGTGCTGCTGGCAATTGCGGGTGTCGCGGAACTGATCAGCAACAACCTGTCGAAGGTCGCAGCGGCGGCCCCGGCCTACCAGGCGAATTTCGAGAACCTCGTCGCCCAGGCCTCCCGTCTCGCCGGGTTCGATGAGCCGCCCGACATCGCCAGGGTCACCGATGAGATCGACCTCAGGGCCCTCATCTCCAGCTTCGCATCGACGGCGGCTGGCGTGGCCGGCTCATTCGGGATCGTAATCGTCTATGTGGTCTTCCTGCTGATCGAACAGGGCAGCTTCGAGAAGAAGATGGCCGCGCTGTTTCCCGACAACGGCAAGCGGCAGGAGGTGCGCGACCTGCTGCGCCGCATGCAGGAGCAGATCCAGGCCTATGTCGCGATCAAGACCTTCGCGAGCGTGCTGACCGGCGCCATCAGCTACGTGATCCTCCTGGTCGTCGGCGTGGATTTCGCGGGGTTCTGGGGCTTCATCATCTTCCTGCTGAACTACATCCCGACCATCGGATCCCTGCTCGGCATCCTGCTGCCGGCCCTGCTGGCCGTCGTCCAGTTCGCAACCCTCGGGCCGGTCCTCGCGGTCCTGATCGGCGGCGGGCTGACCCAGTTCGCGATCGGCAACCTGGTCGAGCCGCGCCTGATGGGCACGTCGCTCAATATCTCACCACTGGTCGTGCTGATCTCGCTCGCCGTGTGGGGCAGCATCTGGGGGCTGGCCGGCATGTTCCTGTCGGTTCCGCTGACCATGATCGCGATGATCGTCTTCTCCTATTTCCGGCCCACCCGCCCGATTGCGATCCTGATATCGGGAAATGGCGACATCGAGCCGCGGTGACCCCATATAAGGTTCGTGACAGACAGGTTACGGACATGACCGACAAGAACGATTCCGATATCGGCGAGCGCGCCGTCGCAGAGATCAACACCTTCCTGAGGAAGTCGCGATCGCTGAGCGCGGACAACGTGCGTTCCATCGCCGAACAGCTGCGCGTCGAGGCCATGCTCGCGCGCACAACGCGCCACCGCCGGCGTATCTTTGATGCGCTCGCGGACTACTACGAGCACGCCGCCGAAGAACGCGCCGAGGAAGAAAAGGAAGACGGCGACGGAATCGGCGGCGCGGTTCGCGCGCTCGTCGAGAACCTCGAAGACGACGACTGACGCCTACTCCGCGGCCTGCGCCGCTCCCTTGTCGATGAGTTCCGTCAGGTACTGCGGATCGACGGGGTAGTAGTCGATCACGACTCCGAACTCCTCGAGCGCGTTCTCGATCGCCGCGACAACGGCGGCGGCGGCGGGAATGGTGCCGCCCTCGCCCGCCCCCTTCACGCCAAGCGAGTTCAGCGGCGACGGCGTCTCCATGTGGGTGACGTCGATGCGCGGCATCTCGCTGGCCAGCGGCAGCAGGTACTCGCCGTAGTTCGTCGTCAACGGCTGACCCTGATCGTCATAGATCATCCGCTCGAACAGGGCGTTGCCGATGCCGTGAACCACGCCACCGACGATCTGGCCATGCACGATCATCGGGTTGATCATCACGCCGCAATCGTGCGCCACCGAATAGCGCAGCACCCGCACCTCGCCGGTGCCCGGATCCACTTCGACCTCGGCCACATTGGACCCGCAGGCAATCGGCGAACCGCTGGACCCGTCATAGGACGTGGCCTCGAGCAGCGGATCGAACCCGGCCGGAACGCGCAGCGCCGAGGCGGGCGACAGCTTCACGGCCAGTTCGCCCAGCGTGATCGAAAGGTCGGGGGCGCCGTTCACGCGCACCACCCCGTCCTCGATGTCGAGATCGGCTTCGGACGCTTCGAGCACCTCTGCCGCCAGGCGCAGCGCCTTTTCGCGGACCTTGGACGCGGCATCGAAGGCCGACGGGCCGACATTCGCCGCCACGCGGCTGCCGATGGTGCCGACGCCGTGCGGAAACTTCGATGTGTCCGCCGACTCGAACAGGATGTCCTCGGGCGACACCCCGAGGTTCTCGGCCACGATCATCGCGATCATCGTGTGGTGACCCTGGCCCTGGCTCGCCGCGCCGGTGCGCACGGCAACCTTGCCGGATGCCTCGACACGCACGGTCGTCCCCTCGTAGGGACCCATGCCCGTATCCTCGATGCACGAGGAGATGCCGATGCCCAGGTAACGGCCTTCCTTCCGCGCCGCGGCCTGCCGTTCCTTGAACCCGGCGTAGTCCGCCAGCTCCAGAGCCTTGTCGAGCAAGGCCTCGTAGTCGCCGCTGTCATAGACGCACTTGGCGCCGCCACGAAGCGTCGCGCCGGTCTCGTAGGGCATCTGGTCGGGCCGCACATAATTCCGGCGGCGCACCTCGTCCGGGGCGATGCCCAGTCCACGCGCGACCGTCTGGATCATCCGCTCGACCGCATAGATGCCGCAGGGCCGGCCGGCGCCGCGTACGGGCGAGTTCGGAACCGTGTTGGTGAACACGATGTCCACCCCGACATCAACTGCCGCGATCGAGTATGCGCCCGGCAGCGGCGTCAGCGAGCTGTTCGGCAACAGGATGCCGTAGGGAATGTAGGCGCCGTTCTCGTGGGTCACCGTGCCGCGCAGACCCAGAATCTTGCCTTCGTTCGTGCAGGCCACCTCAAGCGCCCAGTGCTGGTCGCGCTGGGTCGTGGTCGACATGAAATGTTCGCGCCGGTCCTCGATCCACTTCACGGGGCGTTCCATGAACCGCGCCAACAGCGGAATGACGATTTCCTCGGGATAGAAGCCGGCCTTCGGTCCGAAACCACCGCCGACGTCGGGCGCGACCACGCGAATCCGCTCCTCGGGCTCACCCAGCCAGTTCGCGAGCGCACGGCGGATCAGGTAGGGCGACTGCGCCGATGTCCATAGCGTCAGGCCGTCACCCCACGGATCGTCGCGGCCGATGCAGCCGCGCGTCTCCATCGAGTGGCAACCGCCGCGATGCTGCATGAAGGCCGCGGAGAAAACGTGATCAGCCTTGGCGAAGGCGTCGTCGATGTCCCCGAACTGGGACCGCATGCGGCCCATCAGGTTGGAGCTCGTGTCGGCATGGGCCAGCGGCGCGCCGTCTTCCAGTGCGGTCATGATGTTCACGACGGCGGGGAGCGTCTCGTAATCGACGTCGATCAGGGCCACCGCATCCTCGGCGATGGCACGGCTGTCGGCGACGACCACCGCCACCGCCTCGCCGACATAGCAGACCTCGTCCTTGGCCAGCGGATACTGCGTCTTGTTCACCTCGATCACCGGCGCGGGATAGAGCTGGTTCATCGGGTGGCTGTAGTCCGGCCCCAGGTCGGCGTGGGTGAACACCCGGTGGACGCCGGGCAACGCGGCCGCGCGGCTCGTGTCGATGGAGCGGATCTTCGCATGCGCCTGCGACGCCCGGAGGAAGGCGGCGTGCAGCATGCCCTCCATCGTGATGTCATCCACATAGCGTCCGTGCCCCGTGATCAGCCGGGGGTCTTCCATGCGCTGCACTTCAGCGCCCAGGTAACGTACGACCATGGTTCAGCCCTCCCGCATCGTCTTCGCCGCATCGAGCGCGGCATCGACGATTCCCTGATAGCCGGTGCACCGGCAGATGTTGCCCGAGATCGCCTCGCGGATGTCCCTCTCGTCCGCGTCCGGGTTGTCACGCAGGAACGCCGTCAGCGACGTCAGCATGCCCGGCGTGCAGAAACCGCATTGGAGCCCGTGGTGCTTCCAGAAGGCCTCCTGCAGCGGCGACAGCGAACCGTCCTCGTTGGCAAGCCCCTCGATGGTCGTCACCTCGTGCCCGTTCGCCTGCACGGCCAGCATCAGGCACGAGCGGACGGCATCGCCATCGACCAGCACGGTGCACGCACCGCACACGCCGTGCTCGCAGCCCATATGGGTGCCCGTCAGGCCCAGCGTCTGGCGTAGGAAATCGCCCAGGCTGGTGCGCGTCTCGACGGTCGCGGAACGGCTCTCGCCGTTAACCGTCACGGTGATGTCTCGCGTGTCGGCCATGGCTCAGGCTCCCCCGTTTGCGCGTTCGCCGGCCTTTGCGAGCGCGCGCTCGACGAGCGTCGCGGCGAGGCGCTGGCGATAGGCGGATGTGACATAGGCGTCGGACATGGCATCGATGCCACGCGCCGTCTCGGCCGCAGCCCGGAATGCCTCGGCGGCCGGCGCTTCGCCGACCAGCGCGGCCTCAGCCGCCGCGAGCCGGACCGGGCTCGTGTCCGCGCCGCCGACGGAAATGGCCGCGCGCGTGATCTTGCCGCCATCGACGGCCAGAAGCGCTGCGACCGAAATGATCGCGAAGTCGCCGTGCCGGCGCGCGAACTCGACGAACCCGTGGCCGTGGCGCTCCTGCCAGTAGGGCACGCGCACGCCGGTCAGCACCTCGTCGGGTCCGATCGACGGCATCATGTAGGCGAGCGGCCATTCGGCGAACGGCACCTCGCGCGCTCCGTCCGGTCCCTGGACCGTCAGAACCGCGTCATAGGCCGCCATCAGGCAGGGCAGCTCCGCCGCCGGGTCGAGATGGCACAGGCTGCCCCCGATGGTGCCCCGGTTGCGGGTCTGGAAGTGGCCGACCCAGTCGAGCGCCTCGGGAACGATGGGCGTCTTCGCACCAACCGACGCGTCCGTCATCAGGTCGCGCTGGCGGGTCATCGCGCCGATCTCGAGCGCATCGCCCGTGTCGGATACGCCGGCGATCCCGGCGACACCGTTCAGGTCGATCACATGGTCGGGCACGACGAAGCGCATGTTGAGCATCGGCATCAGCGACTGCCCGCCGGCCAGCAGCTTGGCGTCCTCATGCTGTCCGAGCAGGGCGACGACTTCGTCGGCGCTCGTCGGGTCGTGATAGGTGAAGGGGCCCGGTTTCATCGGCGCACCTCGTGTCGTTCGTTCGAAATGTGGGTCATGGTGTCGGCCGCACGCACTAGCGTTTGCCGCCGAACAGGCCGCGGATCATCGACCACAGCGCCCGGAAGAACAGGCTGATGCCCGAGATGGAGTTGTCAGCCGTGGGCGCCGCAGATGCTGCCGGAGCCGCCTCCGCCGCCGGCGCTTCATCTGCCGGCCCGTCGCCGCCCGCCGGTGCGGCGTCCGCACCGATCTCGGCCGCAAGATTGTTCGCGAAGTCGGAGACGAGCTGGCCGGCAATGGCGTCGATCAGTCCAGACGCGCGGCCGTACTGGGCGATCGAACCCGAAAGGTCGAGATCGGTCGTGATATCGACCCGCGACCCGCCATCCTCTCCCGCCGAAAGCCGGAACCGGACCGTTGCTTCCGCGCCGCCCCGGCCCTTGGTGTCGCTGCCGCGTCCGCGCACCGTTGCGGTGCGCGCCGCCTCGTCGAGCTCGACGAGCTCGGCCTCGCCCG
>JAYPUG010000160.1:0-5614 GCA_038133965.1 Rhodospirillaceae bacterium
GGTCGTAGTTGCCCTTGCCGATCAGCGCACCCGACAGCTCGGTCTCGCGGATCGGCCGCTCGGCGGCGTTGCCCGCCTCGTCGAAGACCTCGGCACCCGCGTGCGTGATCACCGCCCAGTCGCCCTCCTCCAGGTAGCAGATGCGCTTGGTCAGCGGCGCCAGCGCCAGCGCGTCCGATCCGAGGAACATCTCGCCCTCGCCGTAGCCGATGGCAAGCGGGCTGCCGCGCCGCGCACCGATCATCATGTCGTGCTCGCCCGCGAACACGATGGCCAGCGCGAACGCCCCCTGCAGGCGCGGCAGGGTCGCGGCGACAGCGTCGCGCGGCGTGGCGCCGCCCTCGAGGCTCTGGGTCAGCAGCGCCGCGATGGCTTCCGTGTCGGTGTCGCTTTCGAAATTGTGGCCGGCCGCGGCCAGCTCGGCGCGCAACTCCTGGAAATTCTCGATGATGCCGTTGTGGACCACGGCGACGCGCGAGGTGGCATGGGGATGGGCATTGGCCTCGTTCGGGATGCCATGGGTCGCCCAGCGGGTGTGGCCGATGCCCGCATCGCCCGCGAGAGGCTCGGATTCGAGGATCGCGGCCAGGTTGGCGAGCTTGCCCTCGGCCCGGCGGCGATGGATGGAGTCGTTGACCAGGGTCGCGATGCCGGCGGAATCGTAGCCGCGATACTCGAGCCGCTTGAGCCCTTCGAGGAGCCGGGGCGCCGCGTCGTCGGACCCGAGAATGCCGATGATTCCGCACATGGCGCTACTTCTTGCCCTTCAGCTTTCGGAACGTCGCCGCCCAGCCCGACTTGGTCACCTGCTCGGCGCGTTCGATGACCAGCGCGTCGGCCTCCACGTCCTTCGACACGGTGCTGCCGGCGGCGACGATCGCCCCCGCGCCCACGGTCACCGGTGCGACCAGTGCCGTGTTCGAGCCGATGAAGGCGCCGGTGCCGATGTCGGTTTCGAACTTGTCGAAGCCGTCATAGTTGCAGGTGATGGTGCCCGCACCGATGTTCGCACCCGCGCCCACGCGGGCGTCGCCGATATAGCTGAGATGGCTGGCTTTCGCCCCGGCCTCCAGGTCGGCGTTCTTGATCTCGACGAAGTTTCCGACCCGCGCACCTTCGCCGATGCGGGCGCCCGGACGCAGCCGCGCATAGGGGCCGATGGTGGCGCCGCTTTGGACCGTCGCACCTTCGAGATGGCTGAAGGCGCGGACCTCCACGTCGTCGGCGATGGTCACGCCGGGGCCAAAGACCACGTTGGGCCCCACGACCACGTCCTGGCCGAGTTGCGTATCGTGGTGGAACCAGACCGTCGCGGGATCGACAAGCGTCGCGCCGTCCGCCATCGCGCGGGCGCGCAGCGCGTCCTGCACGACGCCTTCGGCGAATGCGAGGTCCGCGCGGGAATTGACGCCGAGAAGCTCGTCCTCCGTCCCTTCGACCGCGGCGGCCGACAGCCCCGCCTCACGCGCCAGCGCGACCGTGTCGGTCAGGTAGTACTCGCCCTTCGCGTTGTCGGTGTCGAGCCTGTCGAGCAGCCCGAACAGCCGGGTTCCGTCGAACGCCATGACCCCCGAATTGCAAAGGTTGACCTCAAGCTGGTCGGGTGTGGCGTCACCCGCCTCGACGATGGCGGTCAGCGTTCCGTCGGCATCGGTGATCAGCCGGCCGTACTGGTGGAAACGGCTCGGCCGGAACCCGAGCACCGAGACGGCGGTTTCATCCGTGCACGCACCGGCGACCGCACGCATCGTATCCGCCGTGACCAGCGGCGTGTCGCCATAGAGAACCAGAACCGTCCCCTCGAATCCTTCGAGTTCGGCCCGCGCGGCCTTCACCGCATCGCCGGTGCCGTTCCGTTCGGTCTGCACGCAGGTCGGATGCGGCGCGACCGCTTGCGAAACGCTGTCCATGTCGGGCCCGACCACCACCACGACTTTCTCGGGCGCCAGCTCGGCGACCGTGCCGAGCAGATGCGAAATCATCGGGCGCCCGGCGAGCGGGTGCATCACCTTGGGCAATGCCGACTTCATCCGCGTGCCTTTTCCCGCGGCAAGGATGACAACGGCAATGGAGGAATCGGTCATGGTGTCACGCGCCCCTGAACGGCGCGGGTTCGTTTGTCTGGCTCGGCATGTCGGTCCCGCAGAAACCGGCGCGGAAAGTGCCACAAGGCCCTGAATCGGACCAAGTCACGAATTGTTCCCGATTGTTACGGCTTCAGCCGTCATCGTCCTCGCTGCCAAAGACGAGCGCACCATCGCCGCGTCGGGCAGCCACGAGGTGGGCGAACCCGTCGCCCCACGGCGTCGCAAGCTCGAGGCGCACGGGCACTTTTGTGCCTTCGATGCCCACTTCGGCAAGCCAGACATCCACCTGTAGATCCTGCAGGCGCTTGCGGTCCGGCCTGAATCCGGCGATCCGCTCAAATGTCAGGCGGCAGCCCTCGGCGATACCCGAAAACGGCGCATAGTTGCTGGGCGCGAGTTCCCGGTCCGGCAATGCCGCCAAGTGCGCGTCGTATCGCCGCCGCCCGTCGTAAACGGCCGTCCGCGGGCGGCAACCACCGCCCAGTGCCGCCTCGAACACCAGTGCCGTCACGGCCGTCGTCGGATCGACGGCACCGGAAATCATCTCCGGCGCCACTTTCTCGACATCCTCGCGGCTGTAGGGCGGGTCCGACGAGACGCGCTGCGCGAATCCGCCATTGTAGTCGATGGAGACCGTGCGCTCGCGACCGCGCCAGACATTGGCCGTGCGGTACCGCTCGGGAACGATTTCGCCCATTCGCCATCCGCCTTCGCTCGACGCCTCGAGCGACCAGCCGAACAGCATGCCGACGAGGCCGGCGGTCTCCAGCTGGACCTGCGTCCGGTAGTCGGAGGTGGCGGGATCTGTCGAGACAGAGAAGTCGAAGCGGATCGCGCGGAGTCCGCTCTTGTACACGTCGTAGGAGAGCGCGAAGCCCGGAGGAATATCCGACCCGCGCGATTGCATCGCCACTTCTGCGGCTGCGGAGACCTGCGTCTGCGCGTCTGAGGACTGCGCCGAGGCTGCGTGCGCAGCGATCGACAGACCGCCGGCGAGAAGAACGACCCCTGCACGCTTCATATGCGATCCCGCTCTCATGACGGAAAATATGGGGCCATGAGCCCCTTCGGGACAAGCACCGGCACGCACCGTGTCATGGCCGCACCGTCTTTCGCAGCCACCGCGGATTGGCGGCGATCCACGCGGCAATCTCGCGCCCCGCGAGCGCATTGCCAGCGCGGTTCCAGTGAATGTCGGCGCGATTGTAGAGATCCTGTTCCGCCAGAACGGCCGCGAACCCTGCCATGAGATCGAGCACCGGCAACCCGGCAGCACGCACGGCTTCGGCGATGCGTTCGGGCATACAGCCGAGGCAATAGTCGTCCGGATCGAATTGCAGGGACACCAGCAGTTCATCGGCGAACCTGCCGTCCGCGTGAATGCGCGACGGGGCCAGCACGACCAGCACGGGACGATCTCCGGCAATGGCGCGGATCTGCGCCAGCCGTTCGACCAGCCCCGCTTCGGCCTCGCGCATGAAACCCGACGGCGTGCGGGCGGACGCACGCAATTCCGCGCGGTAGGTGCGGCGCAACTGCCCGTCTTCCATGGGGCCGTTGATGCGCTCCGCTTCTCCTGCCTGCGGCGCCAGCGGACGAGAGCGGCCTGCCATGCCTGTGAGGACCCGTTCGCGCAGCAGCACGAGCGCGTTGCGGATGTGAAACTCCCGCGTGTGCGGCCCGACCGCAAAGGTCCGGTTCACGACGACGAGCCGGCCAAGAAGCAGCCGGGTTTCCTGCCGCGGGTGGGACTGGTGAATGTCGTTGCCCAGATAGACCATCACGACGATCGCATCGGGATTCTCGTCCGCAACGAATGTCCGCGCGAGCCGGACATAGGTGTCGCTGCCCGCCCCCGTCAGGCCCCGGTTCAGGACCGTGGCCTCGACACCGCGATCAGCGAGGTGCGCCCGAACCTGGCCGGGCACATCGTGCGGCGCGGGATAGGTGCCGAAGGTGAAGGAATCGCCGACGAACAGGAGCTTCGGGTTACCCGGTGCACCGGGACCGCCCGCGTCTTCGCGGAACCCCGTCTCGAGACCGAACACCCCCGGCGCCAGCCGGTAACCCAACTCCCGGTCGGGCACGAACGCATGCGACGACACGGGAACCAGGGCAAGGGCGCGGAGCCCGGCCTCGATCGCGACGACGGCCAGGAGCCCGATCAGCAAAAGGCGTAGTGCGAGACGAAGCAGGGGCGGCCCCCTATCCGGTTGGCAGGCGCGCGGCAAGAAGCGGCGCCCGCGATCCTACACCGGGCCGGCCCCGGCTTCACCTGCGCCCGGACTCGTCCGTTGTATCGCTGCCGCCGCGCAGCACGTCGCGAATGACATCGAGGACAAGGTCCGTGCCCCGCTCGATGAGGACGACGTCGTCGCCGACGATCACGCGCTCGGTGTCCGTGCGCTCGGGCAGACGGCCCTCGAGTTCCTCCGGCAGCGCCTGGCGCTCCAGCCCCGGCGGAAACCGGCCCCGTTCGTCGAGCTGGCGCTGCAGGCCCGGCGGCAGGTTCTCGCGCCGCGCCAGTCCCGGCGGCAGGCCGCGGCCGCGACCCTTGCCTCCCCGCGCGCCCTCACCGCGCGCCGAACGGTCCTCGTCTTCGGCCTCTTCCGCATCATCGTCATCGTCCTGATCCTCGATGACACCGGTCTGGGTGAGCACTTCGCGGATCACGCGCCGCTCGAGGTCGCTGAAGACCCGGCCCAGCCGGTCATCCTCCTGCGCCACGCGGTCCGACGACTGAGCCATCCTCGGCTGCGGGGCGAATACCAGGAAGAGTGCGGCCAGCACGGCGGCAGACGCTTTCTTGACGAACATGGAAAACTCCCATCCTTGCGGCGCCCCGTTGCGGGCGCCCGTTAGAACGTGGGAAGCGAATGCGGCGATGCCATGGCGATACGGGGGCCGCATTGCGGGGTGCAGAGCACCCCCGGCCACCGGAACCCGCACCTAGCCGGCCGGCGCATAAAAGGTGCCTTCGACCTCGAAGACGTCGTTCTGGGCGAGCCCGGTCACCTCGATGATGGAGCGCGGCGGGTACGGCCCGCCCGCCCACAGCTTTTCCTGCACCGCGTTCACGATGGGCCGGTAGCGGTCCATGTCGGTCACGAAGACTGTCAGGCGGACCGCGTCACGCAGGGTCGCCCCTTCGGCGGCCGCGATCATTTCCATGTTCCGGAACGCCTGTTCGATCCGCGCCTCGTCGCCCTCGACCAGCGTGTCGGTCGCCGGATCGATGCCGCGCATTCCCGCGACGAAGACGTAGTCGCCCGCGCGCGCACCCAGCGACCAGGTGGCGGTGGGTGTGAAGGCATCCTCGGGCGAGTAGTAGGTCACGCCGCTTGCGCTGTCGGCCATTCGATTTCTCCTCGGTGTCGCCGGAACGGTGCCGAGGATATCAGGGAACGCGCGCGCTGCCATCGGCCCGCTTGACGAGGCCTGTCCGCCAGCCCTATAGGTCCGCGGTCCCGATACGGACGGGCGCGTAGCTCAGCGGGAGAGCACTGCCTTCACACGGCAGGGGTCGC
>JAYPUG010000161.1:0-5552 GCA_038133965.1 Rhodospirillaceae bacterium
TCGGCCGGCTCGACCTGGTCGAGAACCGCTTCGTCGGCATGAAGTCGCGCGGCGTGTACGAGACGCCCGGCGGCACCGTTCTGGCTGTCGCGCACCGGGCGATGGAATCGCTCACGCTGGACCGTGAGGCGATGCACCTGAAGGACGAGCTCATGCCGCGCTATGCCAAGCTCGTCTATAACGGCTTCTGGTTCGCGCCCGAGCGCGAGATGCTGCAGGCGCTGGTGGACAAGAGCCAGGAGCGCGTCTCGGGCACGGTCCGGCTCAAGCTCTACAAGGGGTCGGCGACCGTGGCGGGCCGGCAGTCGCCGAACAGCCTGTACTCGCTTGACCACGTCACCTTCGAGGACGACGAGGTGTACGACCAGCGCGACGCCGAGGGCTTCATCAAGCTGCAGGCATTGCGCCTGCGTCTCGCCAAGGCGCTGCGCGACTAGGCACACCACCTCGGGGCCGGGTTGCTCCCTGCGACAGGCATCGACTCCGTTCGCGGGAGTCGATTATGGTTTCGCTTCCAGAATCGAACGGAACGGGCCCGGGAGAGCCCGCCGTGAACGATCCGATGGGGGAGCACCAATGAAGATCGATACGAGCATCCGCAAATTCGCAACCGCCACCGCCCTCGGCGGTGCAATGCTGGCCGGCGGCGTGGCGCCTGCGGCCGCTGCCGAGACCCTGAACCTGACAATGATCTCGGGCTATCCGCAGCTCGCGGCGTGGACCGGCGCGGCCGTGGAGGCCTTCATCCCGAAGGTCAACGAGACGCTGGCCAAGACCGGGAACTACGAGATCGAGTGGAACATCGCCATCGCCGGTCAGGTGGTTCGCGCGACCGGGGAGATCGAGGGCGTCGAGGCCGGGCTCGGCGATGTCGGCGTCGTCGTCACGGCGGCCGCGCCCGACAAGGCGCCTCTCTATGCCGTTTCGTTCAACACGCCCTTCACGACCAAGGACATGACACTTCTGTCCGACACGATGAAGGAGCTTGCCGACAAGTTCCCGGCCTATCAGGAAGGCTGGAAGCGGCTCAACCAGGTGGGCCTGCAGCCGGCCAGCGCCGTGGACAACATGATGGTCTGGACCGGCAAGAAGGTAACCGCGCTCAGCCAGCTGGAAGGCATGAAGATCGGCGCGATTGGCCCGAACCTGCGCTGGGTCCAGCCGATCGGTGCGATCGGGGTCAACACCGACCTTGTGAAGGCGTTCCCCGCGCTCGACAACGGCGTGTTCACCGGCGCGATCTTCTGGCCCGCCGCTGCCGGCCAGTTCAAGATCTGCCAGCCCGCCCCCTATGCGCTCGATGCGGATATCGGCGCGGTGTCGGGCTTCTCGCTGAACGTCAACATGGACTCATGGAATGCGTTTCCCGATGAAGTGAAGAACGCGTTCCTGGATGCCGCGCCGCTGTGGAAGGACAACAACATCGCGCGGGTCAAGAAGGTCACCGGGATCATGGTGAACAAGTGCACCAACGAATTCGGCACCGAGTTCACCAAGCTGACCGATGCCGAGCGCAATCAGTGGGCGATGGCCCTGCCGCCGTTGGGCAAGGAGTGGGCGGCCGCACGCGATGCCGCGGGCGAGCCGGGCACCGAAATCCTCAAGACCTACATGGACACCATGCGGGCCGCGAACCAGCCCATCGCGCGCCACTGGGACCGCGACTGACGGATTGATCCGCGCGAACGCTGCCGGGCGGTCCCGCTACCTCAAACGGATGCGGCCCGCCCGGTGGAGTTCGCGGCAATCGTTCGCGTCGGCGAACATGTCTTCGTCCAGCAGGATTCCATGCATGCCGGGACCCTCGAACCGGGGGTCGTCGCACTCGCCGTCGTTCGCCCATTCGCTGGAATTGTCGCCGTAGTCGATGCTGTTGCCGCCGGTTGCCAGCCGGATGCGCCCTTCCTGGTAGAGCCGGCGGCAGTCATTGGCGTCCGCGAACAGGTCCTCATCCAGCAGGATTTCGGCCATGCCCGGGCCGGCGAACCGGGGATCGTCGCACTCGCCGTCGTTCGCCCATTCGCTGGAGTTGTCGCCGAAATCGACGGAATCGCCCCCGCGGCTTCCACGATCGCGGCTCGAACCGCCCCGGCTGGCACCGCCGCGGCTGTTGCCATCGCGGCTGCTGCTGTCGCCGCGAATCTTGCCGCCGCGCGTCGGGCCGCTGCGGCTGCTGCTGTCGCCGCGTACATTGCTGCCCCGGTCCGCCGTGGACCTGTCACCGCGGCTGGACGCGGAATCGTCGCGCAGGTACAGGCGGCCCTCCTGGTAGAGCCGGCGGCAATCGTTGCCGTCGTGGTAGCGGTCCTCGTCGAGCAGGGTCTCCGCGGCGCCCGGGCCCGCGAAGCGCGGGTCGTCGCACTCTCCGTCATTGGCCCATTCGCTGGTGTTGTCTCCCCACTCGATGTTGGTCTGGCTGTGTGCCGGCCCGTGCATCCAGAGCCCGACGATCAGTGCAGCGCCGAACACGGCAAACTGGTTACGCATGAAGTTCTCCTTTTTACTCAGCGACGCGTCGCCGTGTCGGTTCTGCTGGTCGGCATCGCGATGCATCCCTCTATCTGTCGATTCCGGCAAAGTTTAGACCAAGCCGGGCCATGCCGACACGCCCGGAACGATCGGATGCAGCCAAATCAGTGCGAGATAGACGACAAGCGCTGCTAACACGCGCCAAGGGCCGATTCCCTTCCAGTCGAAGCGCGCACGGCCGGACAGGATTGCGGCGAAGGGGACCGCGCTCGTGGACATCAGGATCGGCCCCCAGTCGGCGCCGTAGAGAAACTCGCGGCGCTTGTCGATGTGCCACATGCCACCGACCGACAGGATCAGCAGGCCGGCGAACAGCACGACACTGCGGGTGTCGCCGTTCACGACCAGGTGGACGAGCGCCCACAGCGCCATGCCGTTGAGAAACGGGTGGCGGGTGACGCGCATGATCCCCCGGGTCAGGTCCCGGCCCGGATCGTCCAGTTTTGCCCCCGCAAGGGTCGGCGAAGGGGTCGTCAGCCCCGCGACGATCAGGAACAGCGCAACGGGCATGACGGCCGCCGGCAGCCAGAGGAATGCCGGGGGCGTATCCCAGAGCGGATCGGCGGGGGCATCGACGAACGCGGCGGCCATCCAGGCAAAGACCACGAGCATGACGAGCGAATAGGCGGTGAGGAAACGCGTCTCGCCTAGCCGGTTGATGAGGGCGAGACGGATCGGCTGGCTCGACAGGGCGAAGTGTCCGCCCACGAACAGGACGGTGGCTGCAAACAGGGCGTCCAGGCTGCCGGTCATCGCTTCCCCTGACTTCGCCGTGATTATCCCGGCTCAGTCGGGAGTCGTCCACCTGCGCCGGGCGTGCTAGAGGCAGGGGATGAACGACAGGAACGACACACAGGCGCGCGATCCCGTCGCCGCGGCCATCCTCGAACGGCTTGCCGGGGCGAAGCCCGGCGGCTCGGTCGCGCCCGAAGACGTGGCGCGCGCGATCGCCGAAGCAAAGCGCACGCCCAAATCGCCACCCGATCTCTGGCGCCGTTACCTCAACGCGGTGAAGCAGCAGGCCGTGCACCTGGCGCGCGACGGCGACATCGTCGTCCTGCGCAAGGGAAAGCCGGTCGAGGATCCCGCTCGTGTGAAGGGTGTGGTGCGCTACCGCCTGCCCGAGTGAAGCTCGGCCCGCCGGGTTCCCTAGAACGCCGGCGGTTCGATGCCGTTCTGGCGGCACGCCGCCGTTACGGTGTTCGCGAGCAGGCAGGCGATGGTCATGGGGCCGACCCCGCCCGGTACGGGCGTGATCGCGCCCGCCACCTCGATTGCCGCATCGAAATCCACATCGCCCACGAGGCGCGACTTGTCCGGGTCCTCGGCCGTGGGTGCGGGCACTCGGTTGATGCCCACGTCGATCACGGTGGCGCCGGGCTTGATCCAGTCGCCCCGGACCATCTCGGGCCGGCCCACCGCCGCGACGAGGATGTCGGCGCTGCGGCAGACCTCGGCGAGATCCCTGGTGCGCGAATGGGCCACGGTCACGGTGCAACTTGCCTGGGTCAGCAGCGCGGCCATCGGCTTGCCGACGATGTTCGAGCGGCCGAGCACCACGGCATTCAGGCCCGACAGGTCGCCGAGCCGGTCTTCCAGCATCATTCGGCAGCCCAGCGGGGTGCATGGCACCATCGCCGCGTCAGGGCCCGACATCTGTCCGGTGGCGAGGCGTCCGGCGTTGATCACGTGAAACCCGTCCACGTCCTTGCCCGGTGCGATGGCGTCGATCACCGCGTTGGGGTCGATCTGGTCGGGCACGGGCAACTGGACGAGGATTCCGTGCACGGCGGGGTCGTTGTTGAGCCGTTCGACCAGCGCGAGCAGTTCGTCCTGGCCGGTCGCGGCGTCGAGCCGGTGATCCGCCGCGGCAATCCCCGCTGCCTCGGCCGCCTTGCCCTTGTTGCGGACATAGACCTGGCTCGCCGGGTCCTCGCCGACCAGCACCACGGCCAGGCCCGGGGTCAGCCCGTGCTCGGCCTTGAGTCTCGTCACGGCGTCGCCCACGCGTCCGCGCAGCCCCTCGGCAAAGGCCTTGCCGTCGATCACCCGGTCGGGATGGCGTTCGCGTGCGTCGCTCATGGTCTCTTGCTCCCCTTTGCGGCGGCTTTCGCGCCGTCGGCCAACGCCTCTAGCATGGGCGTCAGAGTCGCGGCATCGCCGGCAATGTGAACGGTCTTGGATCTTCCCGACGCACCCGATTCGAGGGTCAGGGCCGACTTCGCGATGCCGAGGGTCTTCGCCACCAGTTTCATCACGGCCGCGTTCGCCGCGCCGTCGGCGGGCGGGGCCGTGACCGCGACCTTCAGCGCCGGTCCATCAGGCAGTTCGGAGATTTCCCCGACCGCATTGCGCCGCGCGCGCGGCGTGGCGCGCAGGCGGATCCGCAGCCCGTCCGGGGCCGGGGCCCACGGCCGCGCGGCGGACACGGCCCTAGCGCAGCCCGAGGATGTCGGGCAGCAGGTTGCGGAGGAAGACCAGCAGCAGGATCACGATCAGCGGCGACAGGTCGAGCCCGCCGACGGCGGGGACGCTGGCGCGAATGCGGCCTAACACGGGCTCGGTGATCCGGAAGAGGAAGTCGCCGATCGTATAGACGAAGCGGTTCGACGTGTTGATGACGTTGAACTGCACCAGCCAGCTGAGCACGACCGAGATGATCAGCGCCCACATGTAGAGCGCGATGACGGTGTCGAGGAGCTGCCAGACGGCGAACATGTGCGGAACTCTCTGGTGCTGCGGGGCGGCCCGACCGGATGGTGCGCCACGCCCGTGAATGGGTGTACGGAAATCGCCGCAGAGACTAGCCAGCAACCCCCGAAGCTGTCCAGTAAAGCGAACGGGCCGCGTGTCCCCCGGCGGGTCCGCGAGACGACTTGACAGCGGACGGCGGCCAAACACATATTCCGCCGCGCCGCGCGGCCCGGGGTTCACCCCACGGGGCCGCCCGCTTGCCGCTCGAGGCACCGGTGGGGCCGTAGCTCAGTTGGGAGAGCGCTACGTTCGCAATGTAGAGGTCAGGG
>JAYPUG010000162.1:0-5528 GCA_038133965.1 Rhodospirillaceae bacterium
AATATCTCGTGCGTTTCCATGTGGGCGTGCAGCATGGGTCCGTCGCCCGGCGGGCACTCGGCGATCGTGACCGACAGGTCCTTCGGCCCCTTTGCCGCCGTGAATTGATGCGATCCCGCGGCGTCGGCCGGGGCGAGCAGGGTGTAGAGCGTTTTCGCGGTCAGCATCTCGTAGGCTTCGATCGGGATGCCGAGTTGCTCGTAATTGCCCTTCTTGGGTGCAAGCGCGTCGAAACGCACGATGTGATCCGCCATTTCCTCGGGTGTGACGTCGATGGTCTTCATGGTCCGGTCCTCCCTAGCCCCTATCAGGCCATGTATTCCGGCCTGCCTGCAATCGGTCCATCGGGCCGGGTCTCGTGCGGCAGGACGCATACGCGCGTATGCCGTTGGTTAACCTTTCTGCGCGAGGATCGTCGGGCAGTGCGCAGGCTTGTGCCCGCAGACCGGGAATAAGTCGACCGATCCAGGAAGGAACGAGGCGCGTCATGTTTGCGAGAATCGCATTTGTGGGAATGGCTGTGGTCGCGGCCGCGCTGGCACCGGTCCACCTTCGGGCGGATTCCGGCGAACCGGTTCGCCTTTCCGTTGTCAGTCCGCTGCCCGAGGCGCACACCGCACGCGCGGTCTTCGAAGACCGTTTCCAGGAAGAAATCAGCCGCCGGCTCGGCGAGGCGGGCGCGGGCGAAGTGATCTGGGAGGGTTTCCACGAACGGACGCTACCACGCAAAGTCGGAACTCTTTACGAGGACGAGGACCAGCTGGCGATGTTCGGGATCATCGCGGTTAATCACGAGACCGAACGCCTGCCGCTTCAGCATCTGACGTTCCGGATGCCTTTCACGACCGAGGATTGCGTGATTGTCGCGAAGGCCTACAGGCACGTGCACGAGCATGTCGAGGGTATGGGCGCCGACGCCGAGGCGGCCCGCCAGATCCTGCTCGCCGGCATCGCCAGCGACGGCTACAACATCATCGCGACGCAGAAAATCCGGAACGCCGGAGAAATCCGCGGGATCAACATCGCCCTGACGGACCGGGTCGAAGACTGGATCGTTGGAGTCAACGGGGTGCCGGTCCGGATGCTTGCCGACGTGATCGGTATGCGGATCATGGATGGCACGGTGGCCGGCGCCCTGCTGCCGACCACAGAGATCGGACGCCTGGGGCTCAAGCTCGACGCGAACCACTTCACCCGCACCGGCTTCGGTGCGCAGGTGTCCTTTGCCGTTACCGTCAACACAGTACTGTTCGAGGGACTTCCCGAGCCGGTCCGCGAAGCGGTTCGCGCGACCCTGCCCGATTTCGTCGAATCGGCGGCGAGCGACTATTGCGCGGCGGGTGATGCGGCGGTTGCTCATCTGCGCGCGCACGGCGCAAGCACGGCCAAGCTGCTCAAGAGCAGGCGCTACCAGTGGGCCGAGACCCTGCCGCCATTGGCGACGGACTGGGCGCGTGAGCACGATGCTGCGGGTCGGCCGGCAAGTGAGGCTGTTGCCATGTTTATGGCGCAGTTGCGCGAAGCGGGCGTGACTCTCACGCGCGACTGGTCGGCGGTATCCGCTACTGGCACCGTTGGTGGCCCCGAGATCGGGGCGGAAGTGCAGCCGGAACCCGAAGACGCACACAGGACCGACGGCTGAGCGCCGGTATCCATTCCACGCCGGCCGCGCATGGCAGTTGTGCCGCATGGCGGTTTGTCCCGGTGCGTGGGCGTCATATATTACCGTTCGAAACGAACGATAATCGGGACCGAATCCATGTCCGAAAGCGCGTTTGCCGAGTTCGATGACAACAACTTCGAGGCCGAGGTCATTTCCCGCGATGGGCTGACCGTGGTCGATTTCTGGTCGCAGACCTGTGTTCCGTGCCGCCAGCTCAAGAAGATCCTGGGCCAGGTCGCCGAGGAATTGCCCGAAGGCGTGGTCATCGGTACTGTGAACGGCGACGAGAACCTCGATCTGCTGGCCAGGTACGGCGTGCGCGGCTTTCCCACCCTGATGTTCTTCAAGGGCGGCGAGGTCGTTGAGACCCGGACGGGCGTGGACCGGAAACAGGTTCTGAAGAAAGCGATCGAGGCCCACGCCTGAGGCGGCGGTCATCGACGGAAAGGCACGGGAACTATGCCGAATATCACACTGCTCGATATCGAAGAGCTGAAGAAGACCAAGCTCAAGCCGTATATCGAGAAATCGCTCGAACTGCGGGCGCCGGACCCCGGTTTTCACGCGGTCATGGGGCACAACCTCGACCTGGCGGAGAAGACCTATCTCGCCTGGGTGAAGGTGTTCAACGAGGGGAACCTCGACCACAAGCTCAAGGAAGTCATCCGGGTCATGCTCTCGCGCATGGCCCACTGCAGCTATTGAGGCAACGTGCGGTCCGCTTCGGCGAAGCGGCAAGGCCTCGATGAAAAGCTCCTCGACGACGGCATCTACAATCACGCGTCTTCCGACATCTTCACGGATCGCGAGAAGGCGGTGATGCGCTATGTCGAGAAAATCTCGACGGATCCCGATTCCTTCGGTGACGAGGACTGGGAGGATCTGCGGGCCCACCTGTCGGAAGAGGAAGTGGCCGAACTCGGCCTGTTCCTCGCCTACAATCTGGGCTTCCACACCTTCTTCGGTTCGCTGAAGTTCTACCCGATGTTCTCCCCGGACGGCCGGCTGGTCAGCCAGGAGGAATCGGCGCGGCTCTACGGCGACAGGCCGGAATCGCTCCAGGGTCAGGCGGCCGAGTAATGTCACGTCTTGCTCCCCTGGACCTGGAGGACATCCGGGATCCCGAACTGCGCGACCTGATCGTGAAGTGCGAGGAACTGGGCGTTCCTGGCCCCGTCTTCCCGCGCGTCGTCGCGCGTGCGCCGGCACAGGCCAAGGTCGTCCTGGCGCAGCTGCTCGAGGCGCACACGCAGGGAAACGTGCCGCACCGGCTCAAGGAACTGATGCGCATCCAGCTGGCACGCTTCGTGGACGACCCGCATTTCGCGAGCCTGCGTTCGAAGCAGGCCGTCGCGGACGGCATGACCGAAGAGATGATCGATGCCGCCACCGACGACTACGAGGATTCGGAGATGTTCTCCGAGGCCGAGCGCATGGCGCTGCGGTTCTCCGAACAGCTCTTCCTCGATGCCGACAAGGTGGACAATATCTTCTACGACCAGATGCGCGAGCACTATTCGGACGCGCAGATCATGGAAATCGGTGCGTTCGTCGCGACCTATTACGCGATCCAGCTCTTCATGAAGACACTCAACGCACAGCCCGTCGCCGCCTAGGCGCCTGCTTCCGGCAGATATTAGAAGGGCGGGCCCAGGGCCCGCTCTTTTTCGTTGGATCGCGTGCCGCTTAGTTCCGGTGCAGCGCGGCCCACACGCGCGGCGGCGTGGCAGGCATGTCCATCTCGGTGATCCCGCGTGCCGACAGCGCATCCACGATGGCATTCATGCCGGCCGCCAGCGCGCCGGTGGTGCCGGCCTCTCCCGCGCCCTTCGCGCCGAGGGGGTTTGTGGTGCATTTCACCGTGTGGAAGCCCAGCTTCATGTCCGGCATGTCGTCCGCGCGGGGCATCATGTAGTCCATGAACGATCCGGCCAGAAGCTGGCCGTCATCGTCGTACACCGCGTGCTCGCCCAGCACCTGGCCGAGCCCCTGCGCGACGCCGCCGTGGACCTGTCCGTGGACGATCATCGGGTTGATGACCGTGCCGCAATCGTCCACCGCGATGTAGGCCAGGACGTCGATCACGCCGGTTTCCGGCTCGATCTCCACCTCGCAGATGTGGCAGCCGTTGGGGTAGGTCTGCTCGGGCGAGGTGAAGTCCTCCTCGGAATCGAGGCCGGCGGGCACATCGTCCGGCAGGTCGCCGATGTCCCTCGCGCGCGCCGCGAGGTCGAAGATGTCGATCGCCCTGTCCGTGCCGGTCACGGTGAAGGTGCCGTCGGCATACTCGATGTCCGCTTCCGCGGCCTCCAGCACATGTCCGGCGAGCTTGCGGCCCTTGTCGATGACCGCGTCGGCCGTGAGCGACAGGGCGCCGCTCGCCAGCGCCATGGAGCGCGAAGCGACCGAGGCGAAGCCCGTGTCAGGCGTCTCGAAGCTGTCGCCCTCGACAATGCGGACCTTCTCGAACGGCACCTGGAGCACGTCCGAGACGACCTGGGCGAACGAGGTCGCGTGGCCCTGGCCGTTGGACTGGACGGCGAGGCGGGCCTCGACCGTGCCGTCCTCGGCGAAGACCAGCTTCGAGCCTTCCGACAGGTAGCCGCCCGCGGTCTCGACGAAACACGCCATGCCGATACCGCGCAGCTTGCCGTTGGCCTCGGATTCGGCACGGCGCGCTTCGAACCCGTTCCAGTCGGCCAGTTCGAGGGCCTTGTCCATGGCACCCTCGAACTCACCGGAATCGTAAACCTGGCCGAGCGAGGTGGTGTAGGGCATCTGCTCGGGCCTGATGAAGTTGCGCCGGCGCAGCTCGACCCGGTCGATGCCGAGTTCGCGCGCCGCGTGATCCATCATCCGCTCCAGGATGTAGGCCGCCTCGGGCCGGCCTGCGCCGCGGTACGGGCCGATGGGGATGTTGTTGGTCAGCAGGCACTTCACCTGGAATTCCAGCGCCGGGTTGGCATAGCAGCCGGTCAGGCAGTTGCAGACATTACGCGTCGCCGCCGCGGGGCCGTGGGACGACAAGTAGCCGCCCATCGCCGCGATCATATCGACGCGGAACCCGAGCATCTTTCCGTCCGCATCGAACGCCATGGTGCCGTTGATGACCCCGTCGCGGGCCTGGTTGTCGGCGAGGAAGGCTTCCGAACGCGTACCCTGCCACTTCACGGGCCTGCCGGTTTCCCGGGCCGCATAGAGGATCGCGACATATTCGGGATAGGCCTGCGTCTTCATGCCGAAGCCGCCGCCCACATCGTTGGTGCGCACCCGCATCTTTTCGTGCGGAACCTTGAAGATCGCGTCTGCGAGCATGTTGCGCTGGGCATTCACACCCTGCGATCCGCTGACCAGTTCATAGGTCTCGCTGGCGGCATCGTAGCGCGCCGAGGCGCTGCGCGGTTCCATCGACGCGGCGACCAGCCGGTTCGTCGTGAGGGTCAGCTTCACCACGTGGGCTGCGCTCTCGACGGCGGCCTTTGCCTTCGCCTCGTCGCCGATCTGGAAGTCGAGCGCCACGTTGCCCGGCACCGTGTCCCAGATCTCGATCTCGCCCTTGGCCGCCTCGCGCACATCGACGACGGCGGGCAGGGGGTCGATGTCGAAATCGATCAGGTCCACTGCATCCTGCGCGCGTGCGGTCGAATCTGCGATCACCACGGCGACAATCTCGCCCACATGGCGCACCCGCCCGACGGCGACGGCCGGCCGTTCGGTCTTGAGGATCGGCGAGCCGTCGCGGTTGTTGAACGGCGTCACGTTGGGAATGGGGCCGAGGCCGGCCGCCTGCAGGTCCTCGCCGGTATAGACGGCGATCACGCCCGGTGCGCCCGCCGCCACCGACGTGTCGATGGACCTGATCTCG
>JAYPUG010000163.1:0-5517 GCA_038133965.1 Rhodospirillaceae bacterium
AACGAGCAGCGCCTGTGCGTGAAGGGCCGCTTCGGGCTCGACTACGTGCACCATCCGCACCGCCTCACCGTGCCGCTGATCCGCAAGGACGGTGTCGGCAAGCGCTGGGACGACGAGGTCGATCCCGCCGATCCCTCGACCCATTTCCGCGAAGCAACGTGGGAGGAAGCGCTCGAAGTCGCAGCCGCGGGCCTGCGCCGGGTGCGCGACGCGCATGGCGGCCAGGCGGTTGCCGGGTTCGGCTCGGCCAAGGGCTCGAACGAGGAGGCCTATCTCTTCCAGAAGCTGATCCGCGCGGGCTTCCGCACGAACAACGTCGATCACTGCACCCGGCTCTGCCACGCCAGTTCGGTCGCGGCGCTGATGGAGGGCATCGGCTCGGGCGCGGTGACGGCGCCCTTCACCGCATCGCGCGAGTCCGACTGCATCATCGTCATCGGCGCGCGGCCGACCGAGAACCACCC
Source organism: Rhodospirillaceae bacterium (assembly GCA_038133965.1). Classification (GTDB taxonomy): domain Bacteria; phylum Pseudomonadota; class Alphaproteobacteria; order UBA6615; family UBA6615; genus JAYPUG01. The sequence goes on from JAYPUG010000163.1 coordinate 465, forward strand.
CGTCGCCGCGACCTATCTGAAGGATGCGGCGAAGCGCGGCGCGAAGCTGATCGTCATGGACCCGCGCGGCTACGCGCTGGTGCGCCACGCCGACCATCACCTGCAGTTCAAGCCGGGCACCGACGTGGCGCTGCTCAACGCCATGATGCACACGATCGTCGAGGAAGGGCTGGTCGATGACCAGTACATCGCCGGCTACACCGAGGGCTACGAGGCGCTGCGCGACAACCTCTCCGAATTCTCGCCCGAGGCGATGGCCAAGGTCTGCGGCATCGATGCCGGGACGATCCGCACCGTCGCGCGAACCTATGCGACCGCCGAGCGTTCCATCATCTTCTGGGGCATGGGCATCTCCCAGCACGTGCATGGCACCGACAATGCGCGCTGCCTGATCGCGCTGGCGCTGATGACGGGCCAGGTGGGCCGCCCGGGCACGGGCCTGCACCCGCTGCGCGGCCAGAACAACGTGCAGGGCGCATCGGATTCGGGCCTGATCCCCATGGTCTATCCCGACTATCAGCCCGTCGCCGACCCGGACGCGAAAGCGCGCTTCGAGAAGCTCTGGGGCGTCGAGGATCTCGACCCGGCCCCCGGTCTCACGGTGGTCGAGATCGTGGATGCCGCGCGCGCGGGCGACATCAAGGCCATGTACGTGATGGGCGAGAACCCAGCCATGTCCGACCCCGACCAGCACCATGCGCGTCAGGGGCTGGCCAACCTCGAACATCTGGTGGTGCAGGAAATCTTCCTCACCGAAACGGCGTTCCACGCCGACGTGATCCTGCCCGCCACCGCCTGGCCGGAAAAGACCGGCACGGTGACCAACACCAACCGCCAGGTCCAGATGGGCCGGCCTGCGCTCGACCCGCCGGGCAGCGCGCGCCCCGACTGGGAGATCATCCAGGACATCGCGCGCGGCGTCGGCCTCGACTGGGACTATTCGGGCCCGGCCGAAGTGTACGAGGAATTGCGCACGGCGATGCACTCCATCGACGGCATCCCGTGGGAACGCCTCGAACGCGAGGATGCGGTGATCTATCCGTGCGACGACGAGGACGGCCCTGGCACCGAGATCATGTTCGCCGCCGGTTTTCCCACGACGTCAGGCCGCGGGAAGTTCGTGCCCGCCGACGTCCTGCCGCCAGCCGAGCTGCCAGACTCGGTCTACCCCATGGAGCTGTCCACCGGCCGGATGCTCGAGCACTGGCACACGGGTGCGATCACGCGCCGCGCAACGATCCTCGACCACCTGGAGCCCGAGGCCGTCGCCTCGCTGCACCCGCGCGAGATGAAGCGCCTCGACATCTGGCCCGGCGACCCGATCACCGTGAGCACGCGGCGCGGCGCCATCGAGATCGCGGCGCGCGCCGACCGGGACGTGCCCGAGGGTATGGTCTTCATCCCCTTCTGCTTCGCAGAGGCCGCGGCAAACCTGCTGACGAACCCGCAGCTCGACCCTTATGGCAAGATTCCCGAGTTCAAGTTCTGCGCCGCGAAGGTCGAGCGCGCCGAACGGCAGGCAGCGGAGTAGCGGAAACCGGCGACCTGTCTATTCCGCAGCGACTTCCTTGAGGTTGCCCTCGTCGTCCACCTCGAGCCCGGTCTCTCGCGCGCGGTCGATGACGCTGGGGTGCCAAGCCACATGGCCCGCGTCGGGTCCGCCGACGATGGCGAGCATCAGCGCATCGTCCTCGCCCGAGATGCAGCGGAAGCCGCGATAGACGCCTGTGGGTACGCTCACCACGTCGAGCGGTTCGAGCGCGATTGCCCGTTCCTCCTCGCCCTCCAGCCAGACCACCTCCCAGGTGCCCTTCATGGGAACGAACACCTCTTCGGTCTGGTGGATGTGGAATGCGGGGCCGGAGCCCGAGCCGGGGTGCGCCTTGTTGTAGACGAGCGAGAAGCCGTGGGCGCTGCCGAGCTTGGGTTCGAGGTCGGGGTCGTCCATGTTCTCGGTCACGTTCATGCCGATCACGTTGACGATCTCGCGCTCGTGGCCGGGCAGGCGCTGGTCGAGATAGGCGAGGTCCGAGCCGTTGCAGTCGGCGTAGCGCACGACGTGTTTGGCCTCCATCTCCTCGACGGAAATCTTCTTCGTGTCGATCGTGTCCGGCATGGACCGCTCCTCCCCTTCGTTCGCCCGAGTGTCCGGCGTGCGGGCGGGACGAGTCAATTCGCCCGTCGCACGCGAACGACGTTCGCACAAAGAAAAAGGGCCGGCGCGCCATTCCGCACCGGACCCCTCAGATCAAGCCAGAGCATTTTCTACGGGCAGGTATTTGTTGTGTCCCCCCTTTACCCGTCGGACCGGACGTTGCCGGTCCATACTTTGCTCTACTCTCCTCCCCTCCCTCGGGCCGTGCAGCACACCGCCAGGTTATGTGCTGGGCCGGTGCGCGGCGCCCCGGTTTTTCGATCAGGAGCCTGATTGGCGACGGATTTAAGTGAGTCCGGGCACAAGAGTCAATTCAACTCGTCACAAGGTTTGGAACCGTTCAAATCAACGGCGATCCGTTCCGCGGCCGCGAGGTCTTCGGGCCGATTGATGTTCAGGAACGGGTCGTCAACCGGAGCGGGAAACGCGACTTCGGCAACCTGATACCGTGCCGTCCAGGCATCGACCTTGCGGATGTCCTCGTCCACCAGCGCGCGGCGCAGGTCCGCGGCGAGCCGCACCGGCCAGAGCCCGAAGACCGGGTGGCTGCGGCCGTTCGAGGCAGCGCAGGCCATGTCGGCACTTTCGTTTGCGACGGCCACGGAGAGCCGCGCGACGAGGTCTGACGGGAAGAATGGTGCGTCGACTGCGACCGTGGCGACCCATTCGCATACAGGCGCATTCGCCGCCGCCCATTCGAGCCCGGCGAGCACGCCCGCGAGTGGTCCCGCAAACCCTTCGACCGAGTCGGGGACCACCGGTAGCCCGAACGAATCGAGGCGCGCCGGGTCACCGTTGGCGTTGAGGACGATACGTGAGACCTGCGGCGCGAGCCGCTCGATGGCATGGGCGACCAGCGGCCGCCCGGCGAGTTCGACCAGCGCCTTGTCGCCACCGCCCATGCGCCGCGCCTGCCCGCCGGCGAGGATGAGGCCGAGGATCGAGGACATTCCGGTCACGCTCAGGCCGCATCCTCGTGCGAACCCTTCCGCGCAACGTCCGCCACGTCTTCCTCCGCCGCGTCCGCGTCGAAGACGATGCGGTCCTGCCCGGCCAGCGCGACGAAGCGCTTGCCACGTGCGCGCCCGATAAGGGTGAGGTTCGCCTCGCGGGCGAGCTCGACGCCCCAGGCGGTGAAGCCCGAGCGCGAAACTAGGATCGGGATGCCCATGTGCACCGTCTTGATGACCATCTCGGAGGTCAACCGGCCGGTCGTGTAGAAGATCTTGTCGGCGGCGGTGATCTGGTTGAGCCGCATCCAGCCGGCAATCTTGTCGACGGCGTTGTGGCGGCCGACGTCCTCCATGTAGACGATCGGCCGGTCCGCCTTGCACAGCACGCAGCCATGGATCGCGCCGGCGGCGAGGTACAGGCTCGGCGTCGTGTTGATCGCATTCGTCAGCGCATAGAGCCACGAGGTGCGCAGCCGCGCATCGGGGTCGAGGACCACGCCCTCCAGCGATTCCATCAGGTCGCCGAACACCGTGCCCTGGGCGCAGCCGCTGGTCAGCGTCTTCTTCTTCAGCCGCGCCTCGTAGTCGGTCTCCCGCTCGGTGCGCACCACCACCACACCGAGATCGTCGTCGTGATCCATGCCGGTGATCCGGTCATCGGGCAGCAGCATGTTCTGGTTCGCCAGGTAGCCGACGGCAAGATACTCCGGGTAGTCGCCGATCGTCATCATGGTGACGATCTCCTGCCCGTTGAGGAACAGGGTCAGCGGCCGCTCGACGACGACGCGCGCGTCAACCGGATTGCCGTCCTGGTCGATGCCGGACACGCCCTCGGTCAGGCGCGGATCGTCGGGGTCGGGATGTATGGGATCGCCGCTCATGGCGCGCATCCTAGCAAAGCGCCGACCGCCGGTCCCGACCCGCGCGATCACGCGATCGGACACCGGCTGGACGCACGGCGCGACTGGCCCTAGACATGCCCTTGATTTCGTTTCGAAATCCGACCATGTCACGAAGACACGCGAACGCACACAGACGATAACGACGTTGCAGACATTCCTGACCGCCTTCGCCGAGGCTGGCGCGCTGCTGGCCAGCTACGATGCCGGGTTCCTCGGCATCGTCGGCCTGTCCCTGCGCGTCAGCCTGACCGCCGTGGCCATCGCCTGCCTGATCGGCTTTCCGCTGGGTGCGGCCCTCGCACTGTTCCGGTTTCCCGGGCGTGGCGCGGCGATTCTCGTGATCAACACCTTCATGGGCCTGCCGCCCGTCGTCGTCGGGTTGATCGTGTTCCTGATCCTCTCGCGCAGCGGCCCGCTGGGCGTGCTGGGCCTGCTGTTCACGCCGACGGCGATGATCGTCGCCCAGACGATCCTGGTGACGCCCATCGTCGCGGCGCTGACCCGACAGACCGTCGCCGACCTCTGGAAGGAGTACGACGAGCACCTGCGCTCGCTGGGCGCGGGCCCACTGGCGACGCTCGCGACCCTGATCAGCGACGCGCGCTATGCGCTGGCGACAGCCGTTTTGGCCGGGTTCGGGCGTGCCATTGCCGAGGTGGGCGCGGTGATGATCGTCGGCGGCAACATCGACCAGTTCACGCGCGTGATGACCACGGCCATCGCGCTCGAGACGAGCAAGGGCAACATCGCGACCGCGCTTGCGCTCGGGATCGTCCTGCTGGTGCTGGCCCTCGCCGTCAACGCAGCCGTACAGGGCGTCAACGCCGTGGCGGTGCGCCGCGCGGCATTGGCGTGAAGGCCCCGGCATGAGCAAGCCCGGAACGATCCTGCCGCTGCATGCGCGCAACCTCGTGTACGAGGCGGGCGGCGCACGCCTGCTCCACGATGTGAGCTTCTCGCTGCTCGCCGGGCGGCGCACGGTGCTGCTCGGCCCCAACGGCGCGGGCAAGAGCCTGCTGCTGCGCCTGTGCCACGGGCTGATC
>JAYPUG010000164.1:0-5511 GCA_038133965.1 Rhodospirillaceae bacterium
CCGATCAGGACCGGGTTGTTCTTGGTTCGCCGGGACAGGACCTGGATGGTGCGGCGGATTTCCTCGTCGCGCCCGATCACCGGGTCGATCTTGCCCTCGCGGGCCGCCTCGGTGAGGTCGCGCGTGTACTTCTTCAGCGCCTCGTAGGCGTTCTCCGCCGTCGCTGAATCGGCCGTGCGCCCCTTGCGGATCGCGTTGATCGCCTCGTTCAGGCTCTGCGGCGTCACACCGGCATCGACCAGTATCTTCGCCACGCCGGTACCCGCCGCAAGCGCAAGCGCCAGCAGCAGGCGTTCGACCGTAACGAAACTGTCTCCCGCCTTCTTGGCAATTTCCTGTGCCGAGCCGAGAATCTTGCCCGTTTCCGGTGCGAGATACAGCCCGCCTGCACCCGCGCCCTCGACCTTCGGCAGCTTGTCGAGCGCCAGATCGGTCGCCTGTTCGGCCCGGCGTGGGTCGCCGCCCGCCGCCCGGATCAGGTTGGCACAAAGCCCTTCGTCGTCGTCGAGCAACGCCTTCAGCAGGTGTTCGGGCACAAGCTGCTGATGCGATCCGCGCTGCGCGAGATCCTGCGCGACCTGCACGAATCCGCGTGCGCGCTCCGTGAAATTCTCGAAGTTCATCAGTTCCTCCTCGTATCGCCCCCTCTTCGAGGCAGGCATGTCCGGCGAACCCGACTTCGGCATTCGCCCAAAGGATCGCGACGTTGCCGCACCCTTGCCGGTTTCACCGCAGATCGCGGTGACTGCGGCTCTGGCGCGCGGCTCCTGTACGCCCTTCAGATATGGTGTGGCCGCGCGGCAACACAAGGTGCCGGCGCACACCACCGGCATCACAGCGCAGGTTGCCACGCAAACGTGGCTGCAAGGTTAAGGCGCGCGAGGGCACCCAACCGCACCGTGCGCGGCGGTTCAATCCGTTTTCGGAGGTTCCGGGGAAAGAAGGCTCGGGTCAGGCCGACGCGGCCTCGCCCTCATCGTCGGAATCGTCGCCAGCGGCGGCCGTGTTCCCGGCACCGTCATCGTCGTCGTTCGTCGCACGGCGGCGGCGGCGGCCGTTGGCGCCATTGCCCTTGCCGTTCCCGCGCTTGGCGCCCAGCGCCTCGTCGAGCTCCGCCCGGTCGTCCGCATCGGTATCGTAGGACCTTGCGGACACATTCTCGACCAAAGCTTCGTCGGCGTTGTCGTCCGCCTTTGCCTCTTCTTCGTCAGCGCGTTCGTCGGCGCTGCGTTCTTCGGCACTGCGATCATCATTGTTGCGCTGTTCGGGGCGGGTCCCGTTCGCGCTCATGAGCCGGTAGTAGTGCTCGGCGTGCTGCAGGAAGTTTTCCGCACCCACCCGGTCGCCGCTGGAGGCGGCATCGCGCGCGAGCTGCGGGGAATTCTCGAAGATCTGCGCCGCGTACCCGCTCACGCGTGCGCCAGGACCGTTGCTGTCGAAGGTCTGATTGCGGGGATTGCCGGACTTGCGTCCGCCGCGGCCCCGGGACCGCCTGGAATTTGCGTTCGGTCGCATCGTTTCCGTCGATCAGAGTTACTGACTACGGTTCATTACCCGTTCTCGCCGGTGCGGTCCGTTCTGGTCCGCACACTTATTTTGAAGTTCATCGCCCGGCTGCGGGCGGCGTTCCAAAACTCGGATCCGGGATTTCAGACTTGGCGCAATGGCTTAAGGGATTGAGATCGCCATAAGCGGCGGGCGCTGCATCTGGTGGCAGCACCCTATGCGGCTCGCCCCTGTTTTCCAAGCACTTTTTTGCCGTTTCACGACCCGATTTCGGGCCTGAAAATCAGCGCCCGATCGATACAGGCAAGGTCCTTGTGCACCGCATCGAAAACCAGGCCGTTCGCAGCCGCGATCGCGCGCACATCGGACGCCTGACCGGCACCGATCTCGAGCACGGCAAGCGCGTCCGGACCGAGATGCCGCGGCAGATCGCGCATCAGTCCGCGATAGCAATCGAGCCCGTCGGGGCCGCCGTCGAGAGCCCCGGCCGGATCGTGGCAGGCGACCTCGGGTGCCAGCGCGGAGATTTCACCGACCGGGATGTAGGGCGGATTCGAAACGACGATGTCGAACGTCCCAACGAGGCCTTCACACCAGTCGGCCCGCCGCCATTCGACCCGGCCGGCAAGCCCGAGCGTCTTGCCATTTGCGGCCGCGACCGCCAGCGCAGCCGTGGAACGGTCCGTTCCCAGTCCGTGCGCCGCCGGCAATTCGGACAGGAGCGCGAGCAACAGACAACCGCTGCCCGTCCCGAGATCGAGGATACGAAACGGCCGGCTGCGGTCGGCAATCCGGTCAAGCACCGCTTCGACCACGGCTTCGGAATCGGGCCGGGGGGTCAGGACGTCTGGCGAGACCGCGAAGGTCAGCGACCAGAACTCGCGGAACCCGAGGATGTGCGAAAGCGGCACACGCCCGGCGCGGCGGTCGCGCATTGCCACGAACGCCGCGCAATCCGGTGCCGCGACCGCGGCTTCCCGGTTCGCGAACAGCCAGGCCTCGTCCCGCCCCAGGACATGGGCGAGCATCAGACGTGCATCACGCTCTGGCGCATCGACGCCCGCATCGCGCAGCCGCTGCACCGCCTCCGCAAGAAGGCCACCGACAGTGCCGGCCCGCTCGCGGCCATCAGGCATCCGCGCCTGCGTCCGCCGCCAGGCGCGCGGCCTGATCCTCCGTGGTCAGTGCATCGACCAGCTCGTCGAGCGCCTCGCCATCGAGCACCTTCTCGAGCTTGTGCATGGTCAGGTTGATCCGGTGATCGGTCACCCGGCCCTGCGGAAAGTTGTAGGTGCGGATGCGTTCGGACCGGTCGCCGGAACCCACCTGGCTGCGCCGGGCCTCCGCACGTTCGGCATCGATTTGCTGGCGCTCGTGTTCGTAGAGGCGTGCGCGCAGGACCCGCATGGCCTTGGCCCTGTTCTTGTGCTGGGATTTTTCGTCCTGCTGGGTCACGACGATGCCCGTGGGCAGATGCGTGATCCGCACGGCGCTGTCGGTCGTGTTGACCGACTGACCGCCCGGCCCCGACGCCCGATAGGTGTCGATCCGCAAATCGTTCTCGGCGACCTCGATATCGACCTCCTCGGCCTCTGGCAGAACCGCAACGGTCGCGGCAGAGGTGTGGATCCGCCCGCTGCTCTCGGTCTCGGGCACGCGCTGGACGCGATGCACACCCGATTCGTACTTCAGGCGTGAGAACACATCCTGCCCCGTCACGCTCGCAACGACTTCCTTGATGCCGCCGATGCCCGTCTCACTGGAGCCCATCACCTCGACCTTCCAGCCGCGACTCTCGGCATAGCGCTGGTACATGCGGAACAGGTCGGCCGCGAACAGGCCCGCCTCGTCCCCGCCCGTCCCGGCACGAATTTCCAGGATCGCGTTCTTGGCATCGGCCTCGTCCTTGGGCAGCAACATGACCTTGAGCTGTTCCTCGAGCTCCGGTTCGCGCCCGCGCAACTCGTCCAGTTCGCCCTCCGCGAGCGCGCGCATCTCGTCGTCGGAGTCCGGATCGGCGAGAATTTCCTCCAGCCCCTCCATCTCCTCGCGCACGCCCCGCATGGTGCGGATCGCCTCGACGATCTCGTTCAATTCCGCGTACTCCTTGGACAGCCTGACGTACTCCTGCGGATCGCTGCCATCGGATGCCGCAAGAAGCCCGGAGAGCTGTTCATGGCGGGCCACGACCCTGTCGAACTTGTCATCAAGACTCATCTTCTTCGCTCCTGCCCGATGCCTCGCCGGCACCGGTTTCTGAAATATCGTGTGCCGAATCCAGGCCGAACAGCTCACGCGCCACGGCGGCGAACCCGCCCTCGGAACGCCTGGCGGCATCGCGCAATGCGCGAGTTGGGTCGTGCAGCAACCGGTTGACCAGTCGTCGGGTGACTTCCTCGTTGTCCGCATTGCCCGCGCGCGCCAGGACCTCGGCGCGGACCGCTTCGAAATGGCTGCGCAGATCAGCCACATCCGGATCGGCCTCGCGCTCTGCCGCCGCGGCGTCGAACGCACGCACATGGCGGTCGATCATGTCCCAGGCTTCACGCGCGGCCTTGTCACGCGACGCCCGGTTCGTGCGTGCCACAGCCTCGAGATCGTCCAGATCGTAGAGGAAGGCGTCTTCCAGCGTCGCGATCCCGGGATCAGCGTCCCCGGGAATCGCCACATCCAGCACGAAGACCGGCTTGCGACGCCGGGCGCGCAGCGCGCCATCGATCATGTCCCGAGTGAGGATCTCACGGCCCGTCCCGGCCGCACCGATCACCAGGTCGGCCCCCGCCAGCGCTGCATCCAGCGAGTCATAGGTGACGAAGTGCGCGCCGTAGGGGCCCGCCACCGCCTGGGCACGGCTCTCGTTCGCGCCAGCCACCGTCAGGCGTTGGAGCCCGGCGTTGCGGAACTGCTCGAGCATCAGCACACCCATATCCCCCGGCCCCACCAGCAGGCCCGAGACCCGCGACAGGTCGCCGAACAGGCCACGCACCGCATGAACCGCGGCATTGGCAAGCGAGACAGGTCCCTCGGCGATCGCGGTATTGGTGCGCACGTCCTTGGCTGCCGAGTAAGCCGCGCGCAGAAGACTGTCGAGCTCGCGGCCAAGCGCACCCTGGGCCCGCGCGCCCGCATCCGCGGCCTTCAGCTGCCCCAGAACCTCGGCCTCGCCGACAACCGCACTTTCCAGGCTCGCCGCTATGGCAAAGATGTGGCTGACCGCATCGTGCCCTCCGAGTGTGTAGATCCCGTCGGCACCTTCGCCGGCGAGCCGCGCCATGAGCAGGGCCCGGGCCGCAGTTGACGCGCGGTCGGGATCGGACGCGGCGCCGAGGATCTCGACCCGGTCGCAGGTGGACATGACGAGCGCCTGGTCGAAACCGCTGGCACGCATGTCCGCTATCACGCCCGGGACTTCGCTCTCCTCCAGGAAGAGCCGGTCGCGCAAGGCGGCACTGATTGTCTTGTGGCTGGCGCCAACGACGACGAAGTCGGCCGGCGCCGCCCTGCTGTCGGGACGGCGGCCCATCGGCTTCGCTCGCTAGCGGTTGGGTTCGAGGTGTTCGGCCAGGTCCGCGAGCGCGATATCCGTCTGCTCGCCGCTGTCCAGGTCGCGCACGGTGGCACAACCGCGTTCGAGTTCGTCATCGCCGATCATCACTGCCGACGCCGCGTTGATCCGGTCGGCGCGGCGCATGCCCCGCTTCAAGCCGCCCCGGTAGTTCAGGTCGACGGTCAGGCCCGCGGACCGCAGCGTACGCGCCACGCGCATCGCCTCGCGCTCGCCCGCCGGCCCGAGCCCGATGACCGCAACTGGACGCGCCGCCTCAACGGCCTCGCTGGCCATCATCGCCAGTCGCTCGATTCCGGCAGCCCAGCCGACACCCGGCGTCGCGGGCCCGCCCATGGTCTCGATCAGGCCGTCGTAGCGCCCGCCCGCAAGCACCGTACCCTGGGCACCCAGCGCCTCGGTCGTGAACTCAAATGCCGTGTGGCTGTAATAATCCAGGC
>JAYPUG010000165.1:0-343 GCA_038133965.1 Rhodospirillaceae bacterium
GCCGAAATGCGCCTCGATCGCTTCGATTTGCGAGACGATGCCGAGTGCGCCCCCCACGTGCAGCAGCGTGTCGATCTCCGGCCGGTCGATCGCCTCGAACGCCGCAATGGCGTCCGCGGCCGTCTTCTCGATGATGTTCTCCGACCGCTCGACCAGAAGCGAGGTGTCGGCCAGCGCTTCGAATCCGAGGCCCGTATAGTAGTTGGCCACGCTCTTCGAATACTCGGGCGACATGGGCGAGAGCACGCCGATCCGCCTCGCTCCGATCGTGCGAAGCGCCGCTTCCGTTGCATCGGTCGCTAGGACAACGGGAACGCCCCCTGCTCGTTCCTCGAACGCTGCA
>JAYPUG010000165.1:353-5511 GCA_038133965.1 Rhodospirillaceae bacterium
CATCTCGAGTGAGTTGCCGCCGATGATCACATCGGGCCAGCAGAGCCGCGTGTCGGGAACGACCTTGAGCACCGCCTCGGGCACCTTGTCGTGCTCGGACAGGTCGAACCGGCACATCTGGTTACTGATGCCCTCCGGCCGCATGGCCTCGTATTCGGGCTGCATGTTCGAGTTCTGTATGGGGATCAGGACGGCGACGACGCCGCGGGGCCCGAAACGATCCGGCATATGGAAACTCTCCGGCGTGTGAAAGACGAACCTATCTCAGCCGGCCGCGCACGGATAATCCCCATGCCGTCACGATGCTTGTGCCTGGCACGCGCATGCACACGTCAGACGGCGCGGCCGCCCGTGTGGGACGAGGTGATCTTGATCGACCAGCCATCCGGCCCCGGCACGTAAAACGAACTGTGGACGGAACCCGACGTGATCTTCGAGGGCTTCAGCCGTTTCTTCCGGCAGTAGTCGCGCATCGCCTTCACGTCATCGACCATCAGATCGACCGGCGCGACCTCGCCCTCCCGGATCCTCTTTCGCGAGCTGCGGATGATCAGGTGCGTGCCGCCGCGCAGCTCCATGACGGAGAACTTCTCGGCCTCGAACACGGTGCGCAGGCCCAGCACCTCCATGAACCTGGTCGCGCCCGCCACGTCCTTCACGTTCAACGAGACATGCCCGACGGCCACGGGCGGGCGCTCGTCCTTTTTCGTCTTCGCCATGGCGGCATCCCTCCGATTCGGACCCGGCCTGCCATCATCTAAACCGCAACGCCCCCGGGTCAACCGATCGGGGTATGATGGCACACGCCAAACGCGCGAGGGGAAGAACATGACCTACGAAGACATCCTCTATGAGAAAACCGACGGGGTCGCGACGATCACGATCAACCGTCCGGACAAGCTGAACGCGTTCCGTGGCCAGACGATCGAGGAAATGATCGACGCCATGCAGGACGCCGGCTGGGACCGGGAGATCGGCGTGATCGTCATCACCGGTGCGGGGGACCGCGCTTTCTCCTCGGGCGGCGACCAGTCACTGGAGAACAAGTCCACCGACGGTTATGGCAGCCGGCGCGGTACCATCGGCATTCCCATCGAGGAATTCCAGGGGCTCATCCGCGACGTGCCCAAGCCCGTGATCGCCAAGGTGCGCGGATACGCCATCGGCGGCGGCAACGTGATTGCCACCGTCTGCGACATGACCATCGCGGGTGAAAGCGCGATCTTCGGACAGGTGGGGCCCAGCATGGGATCGGTCGATCCGGGCTACGGCACGGCCTACCTCGCGCGCATCGTGGGCGAGAAGAAGGCGCGCGAGATCTGGTTCATGTGCCGGCAATACACGGCCCGCGAGGCGCTCGACATGGGCCTGGCCAACGCGGTCGTGCCCGATGCCGAGCTCGACGACGAGGTCGCGCGCTGGTGTGCCGAACTGATGGACAAGAGCCCGACCGCGCTTGCCATCGCGAAACGCTCGTTCAACATCGACACCGACCACATCAAGGGCATCGGGGCGATGGGCTTCGAGGCGCTGAAGCTGTATTACGCGACGGAGGAATCGAAGGAAGGCGGGCGCGCGTTCCAGGAAAAGCGCAAGCCCGAGTTCCGGAAGTACGCGAAATAGGAAAGCGGCGCAAAGACATGGAGAAGGACGCGAAGATTTATGTCGCGGGGCACCGCGGCCTCGTCGGACAGGCCATGGTGCGCCAGCTTGAGGCACAGGGTTTTGCCAACATCGTGACGCGCACGCGCGCGGAGCTCGATCTGACCGAGCAGGCCGCCGTGCGCGACTTCTTCTCCGAAGAAAAGCCGGATTACGTCTTCGATGCGGCCGCCATCGTCGGGGGCATCCACGCCAACGACACCTACCCGGCCGATTTCATCGGCGGGAACCTGATGATCCAGACAAACCTGATCGACACGGCCTACCGCTCGGGCGTGAAGAAGCTGCTCTTCCTCGGCTCCACCTGCATCATGCCGCGCGAAGCGCCGCAGCCGATGAAGGAAGAGTACATGCTGACGGGGCCGCTCGAGGAAACCAACGAGTGGTCCGCCGTCGCCAAGATCGCCGGCATCAAGATGTGCCAGGCCTACCGCCGGCAGTACGGTTTCGATGCGATCTCGGTCCAGCCGACGAACCTGTTCGGCATCGGCGACAATTTCGACTACGAGACTTCGCACATGCCCACTGCCCTGATGCGCAAGATGCACGATGCGAAGGTCGCGGGCGCCGAAGAGGTGACGATCTGGGGCACCGGGACGCCCCGGCGCGAGATCATGTTCGCCGACGACATGGCAAATGCCTGCGTGTTCCTGATGAACAACTATCCGGGCGAGCAGTTCGTGAACATCGGGACCGGCGAGGACATCACCATCGCCGACTTCGCAAAACTCGTCGCAGACGTGGTGGGTTTCGAGGGCACCTTCGCCTACGACACGTCGCGGCCGGACGGCACACCGCGCAAGCTGGTGGACGTGACGCGGCTGACGGAGGCCAGCTGGACGTCTCAGATCGGCCTGCGCGAAGGGCTCGAACGGACCTACGCCTGGTTCCTCGAGAACATGGACAATCTGCGCACGATCGGCGCGGACAACTTCACGGCCCGCACGGGCTGATCCACCCTTCCGGCCTCTAGGACGCTGCGTCGTCCAGCCCGGCGGGGCAATAGGCGGCGCCCAGCACCGGCCCGGTTTGTCCGTCCTGCACCAGGACCGCACAGCCCTGGCCTTCCTCAAGCATCACATCGGACACGCCGACTTTCGAAGCCGTGCCGTCCCAGCCGCCGATCCGGCGCACTTCGCGAACGATGTTGTGGTTAGTGAGCGTCTTGCCGTGGGTCTCGCCGCGCGGCACCTCGGTCGTGTGCTAGCGAATGAAGGTGACGAGCCAGACATCGGCTCGTTTGCCGGCCAGCGCGCCCAGCGATACTTCGAGGGCGTCCCCCTCCCCGGCCATGACCGTCACCGGCACACGGCCGGCATCGTCGCCGCGGACCTGGGTGATGCTGTTGCTGACCTCGCGGCGGCGGGAACCGACAGCCTCGGCACGACCGTCGATGACCACCTGCGGCGTATAGACGCCGCCGGTTCCCCGAAGAACGACATTGTAGGCGCGCTGGCGCGCGGTCATCTCGGGGCTCGAAAACGGATCGTTCCAGCGCCCGTGGCGCCCGTAGTTGATCCGGTTCCAGTAATCGACGTGATATTCGAGGGCCAGGATGTCGTCGCGCGCCGCAAGCTCGCCCAGATAGGCCTCGGCTGGCGGATAGGAATAGCAGCTCTGGGAAGTGAAGAGTTCGACGACGGTGATCTCCCCGTCCGGCGCTTGCGCGATGGCGCGTTCGGGAGGGAACGCCGAGGAGACATGGTAAATCCCTGCGAGCGCGAGGCCCGCCAAACCGACTCGAACCGCCTTCATCGTCTCAATCCCGTGCTGTGCAAAACGAACCACACGTGCACGTTAACAGGCACGGGCGCGCTTTATTCCAGGCAATGCCGAAGATTGAAACAATCGGTCCGCCGATGTTCACGTTCCCGTGATCACGGCCGCAATCCTGTGGAATTTCAAAGTGTTCTCAGGTGACTTAGCACTGTGGATTGCCGTGCCGTGGGCACGGGGAGTCCGCACAGACGGGTAACAGGGAGAGCAACATGTCCACCCTTCTCAAGTTCACGAAGGCGGGTCTTCTGACCGCCGCCGCGCTCGCCGTCGCGGTTGCCTTCACCTCCTTCGCCAGCACCGACGTCGCGGCTGACGGCCACGGCAAACGCGGCCAGGCCATGAAAACCATGGGTGGCGGCCTCAAGGGGCTCGGCGAAGCCGTCGCTGCCGGCAACGCCGTAGACGCGCAGAAGATCGCGCTGCAGATCAGCGCCATCGCAGCGCAGATCCCCGGAATGTTCGAGGGCGGCTCGGCGGCGCATCGCGCAAAGTCCGAGATCTGGACCAACTGGGACGATTTCGTCGCCAAGGCCGGATCGCTGCAGGCCGCGGCCGATGTGGTCGCCGCCAATGCGAGCGCCGGCGTGCTCGGATCGGATCCCAAAGCCGTCGTCGGCAGCATCGGTGCCACCTGCGGCACCTGCCACAAGGCCTATCGCGGACCGAAGCCCGAATAGGCCCGGGTCACGCGTGGGAGGAACACGATCGCCCGGCCCCGTGCCGGGCGATTTCCTTTTCTGCTAGGCTTCGGTCCATGCGCATCGCACTCGTTACTGCTGTCGCCCTTCTGTTCGCTTCGCTGGCCGGCCCCGCCCTCGGCCAGGGCGACGCCGAACGCGGCAAGTACATGCTCGCGGCGGCCGGTTGCACCACCTGCCACACAGCACCCAAGGACGGTGCTTTCCTGGCGGGCGGGCGCGAGCTCAAGACCGACTTCGGATCGTTCTTCACACCGAACATCACGCCCGACCCGGAGACGGGCATCGGCGCGTGGAGTGACGAGGACTTCGTGCGCGCGCTGCGCGAGGGCGTGGCGCCGGACGGCAGCCACTACTACCCGACGTTCCCCTACACCTCGTACACGCGCATGACCCGCGCGGACATTCTCGACCTGAAGGCGTACCTTGACACGGTGCCGCCCGTGAAGAACGCGGTCCGCGATCATGACCTTCCGTTTCCGTTCTCGATCCGCGCCAGCATGATCGGCTGGAAGCTGCTGTTCTTCGACGATGCCCCCTTCGCGCCGGATCCCGCGCAGTCGGAAACCTGGAACCGCGGCGCCTATCTGGTGAACGGTCCGGGCCACTGCGGCGAGTGCCACACGCCGCGAAACATCCTCGGCGTGGTCGATGCCGACAGGCCGCTTACGGGAAACAGGAACGGTCCGGACGGCGATGCCGTGCCCGACATCACCCAGGGTCCCGACGGCATTCACGACTGGTCCGTCGAGGACATCACCGGGATGCTCGAGATCGGCCTGCTGCCTGACGGCGACTTCGCAGGCGGCGCCATGACCGATGTGATCGAGGACAACACAAGCATGCTGACAGACGCCGACCGCGAAGCCATCGCGACCTACCTGAAAAGCCTCGCATCCGCCCCCGGCAATTGATATCGAGGGTCGCGACACGCGTTCCTCCAACGAAACAGCGAGAGGCCGAAAATGCCCGCCTATTGGCTCGCCCGTGCAAAGATCAACGACCCCGTGGCCTACAAG
>JAYPUG010000166.1:0-5506 GCA_038133965.1 Rhodospirillaceae bacterium
ACGCAGCCCTGGCGCTGGCGGGCCTCACGCCGATCGCCGACCGGCCCGCGCGTCTGCTTTCGGGCGGCGAACAGCAGCGGCTTGCGCTGGCGCGCGCCTGGGCCACCGAGCCCGAGGTTCTTTACCTCGACGAGTGCACGGCCAGCCTCGATCCCGCAGGCACCCGTGCCGTCGAGACCCTGATCGAGGGCTTTCACGCGGCGGGCACCAAGATCGTCATGGCGACCCACGATTTGCAGCAGGCGCGCCGCATCGCCGACGAGATCCTGTTCCTCCACAA
The DNA here is from genome assembly GCA_038133965.1 of Rhodospirillaceae bacterium. GTDB lineage: Bacteria > Pseudomonadota > Alphaproteobacteria > UBA6615 > UBA6615 > JAYPUG01. Next base: position 281 of record JAYPUG010000166.1, read on the forward strand.
GGGACGGTTGCTCGAAGCGGGCGAAGCCGCAGGGCGTCCTGCGCGCCTTCGGCGACACCCGCCCCGAGACGCCGGAAGGCCGTGCCTTCGTCGCAGGGGAACTGCTGTGGTAGCGCGCGCCTTGCGTCATGGATTGTTCGCCCTGTTCCTGCTTCTCGGTGCGCAGTCCGCGGCGGCCCAGACACTGACCCTCGGCACCACCACCTCGATCGACAATTCGGGCCTGCTCGAAGCCCTGCTCCCGGCGTTCCGGGCCGAAACCGGGATTGCCGTTCGGCCGGTCGTGCGCGCTACGGGCGCGATCCTGGCGCTGGGCCGTTCGGGCGACATCGACGTGCTTTTCACCCACGACCCCGCCGGAGAGGCCGCCTTCGTGGCGGACGGCAACGGCATTGCCCGGCATGACGTGATGACCAGCCGCTTCCTGATTGTCGGCCCGGCCGGCGATCCGGCGAATGTCGCGGGCGCCCCGGATGCCGGGGCCGCGCTGCGGCGCATCGCTGCCGCGAAGGCATCCTTCGTTTCGCGCGGCGACGACAGCGGGACGCATCTGGCGGAGCGCAGCCTGTGGGCGCGTGCCGGGGTCGTGCCCGCGGGGGACTGGTACCGCGAAACGGGTGCCGGCATGGGTGCGACCCTTCGCACGGCCATCGAGCTCGATGCCTACGTCCTCACCGAGAGTGCGACCTGGGCGGCCTACACCACGCGCGGCAACCACCGCCCGTTCCGCGACGCCGGGCCCAACCCCTACGGCGTGATCCCCGTCGATCCGTCGCGCCAACCCCACGTCAACAAGGAAGCGGCAGCCCGCTTCGTTGACTGGATCACGGGGCGCGCCGGCCAGGAAATCATCGCCGGGTTCGAGGTCGGCGGCGCGCATCCGTTCCTCCCCGCCGCCGAACAGACCGCCGATCGCTAAAACCCGCTGCGTCACGCGATTGACGCGCCCCGACCGGCCCGTCACGCTGGCCACCGGCGAAATCAGACGGCAGCGGCGATGCCCCGCACCGGTTTCATTCTCGCGCTCGGCCTGGCCGGCGCATTGATCGCAGGCAACGGCCATGCCCAGGAGCCGCGCACTTCGCTCGTGGGCGTGACGGCAATCGCCGTGGACGCCGAGATACAGGCGGTGATCGACGGCATCCGCGACCATCTGGATGCAGTCGCGCGCGAACGCGGCGAGGATATCGTCGTCGAGGTTGTCAGCGCCGAGGCCGACCCGGCGCGGGCCGGCGAGATCGTGCGCGAGTTCGAGCGGCGCGACGCGCGGGTCATCGTGGCGATCACCCGGCCCTCCATCGACGCCGCGCTCGATGCGCAAGTGCGCGTGCCAATCGTGGGCGCCGGCATCGACACCGACACGGCCGCGCAATACGCGAACCTGCGCCGCAGACAGGGCCTGCAGGGTGTGGCCAACGGCGCCACCCATGACGACCAGTTCGCGATGATCCGCGCGCTCGCACCGCGCACGCGCACCGTCGCCATTCCCATCGATCCCGACGACGGGGACATCGGCGAGCGCCTGCGTGTCTTGACCGCGGCTGCGCGCAACAACGATTTCGATGTCGTTCCATTGCCGGTCTCGGTCCGCAGGAACGCGGTCGGCGCGGTCATAGAGACCCTGGACCCTCTCGACACTGTCGCATTGCTGGACCGGGGCCTGCTTGCGGACGCGCCCGTCGAGGCGTTGGTGGCCGCGACCGGCGCGCAGGGCCTGCCCCTGTTTGCGTCCGACGAGGAGAGCGTCATCCGCGGCGCACTCGCCGCGATGGTGGTCGAGCCCTACGGGATCGGCGACCAGGTCGGTGCACGGGTAGCAGCCATTCTCGAAGCGCCCGACACGGCCCGCCGGCCGTTCGAACGCGCACGGGCCGCACACATGGTCGTGAACCAGGAAGCCCGCTCTCTCGTCGATCTGGCGGCACTCGAAGCCGCGGCACCGCCGACGCAGCGCTCGCTGCTCGATTGGGCAGACGATTTGGGGCCACGCCCGCGCATCAAGCCCACCGTCCCCGATGCCCCGGAACCGCTGGGTGTCCCCACGGGTGAGCCGCCCGTCCCACGTGAGCGGCCGCCGGTCCCCGCGCACTGACGACGCAGGGGCACAACGCCCCGTCGCACGCCGGGCTGCACGTCCAATTGCCCATAAATGCCCGGATTCACGGAATTCGGCGCAATCCGGCGGATCGTCGCCCCTACTTTCCGTTCGTGAAATGTACTACATACACACCATGATCCGTGAGAACTCACAATCCACGTCAACCGCAGCACCGGTGGGGCCAGAGCCGCTGATCGACCCGTTCGCACGCGCGATCTCCTATCTGCGCGTGTCGGTTACGGACCGCTGCGACTTGCGCTGCGTCTATTGCATGGCCGAGGACATGACGTTCCTGCCCAAGCGCGAGATCCTGTCGCTGGAGGAACTCGACCGGCTGTGCTCCGCCTTTGTCGATCTCGGCGTCCGCAAGCTCAGGCTGACGGGTGGCGAACCCCTGGTGCGCAAGAACATCATGTGGCTGGTGCGCCGGCTTGGCCGGCACCTCGACACCGGCGCGCTCGACGAACTCACCCTGACGACCAACGCGACCCAGCTCTCCCGGTTCGCCGGCGAACTCGCCGACGCCGGTGTGCGGCGCGTGAACATCTCACTCGACACGCTCGACGCCGCAAAGTTCAAGGCGATCACCCGCTGGGGCGACCTGGACCAGGTGATGAACGGTGTCGCGGCTGCGCGCGAGGCCGGCCTCGCGGTCAAGATCAATGCCGTCGCGCTGCGCGGCGTGAACGACGACGAATACGACCGCATGATCGCGTGGTGCGGGGAATGCGGTTTCGACCTGACCTTCATCGAGGTCATGCCGATGGGCGAGATCGGGGAACAGCGCCTCGACCAGTACCTGCCCCTGTCGATGGTGCGCGGCGACATTTCGAAGCGCTGGACGCTCACCGAATCCGATCATGCGACAGGCGGTCCGGCGCGCTACTTCGACATTGCCGAGACGGGCCGACGCCTGGGCTTCATCACGCCGCTGACCCACAATTTCTGCGAAGCGTGCAACCGCGTGCGGCTGACATGCACGGGCACGCTCTACATGTGCCTGGGCCAGGAAGATGCCGCCGACCTGCGCGCGCCGCTGCGTGCAAGCGACGACGACAGCGTCGTGCACGAAGCGATCCGGGCCGCCATCGAGCGCAAGCCCAAGGGCCACGACTTCGTCATCGACCGGCGCCACAACGCGCCTGCGGTCGGCCGCCACATGAGCGTTACCGGCGGGTGACGCGGCGCTAACGGAGGGATCGTTGCAGTTCTCGGCCGGTTTATCGGGGTTCGTTCATGTGGTGGTCATGGCGGCCGCCCTGTTCGGCCTGCCCGCCGTGGAACTCGCCTTCGGCGACCGGTTCGGACGGGGCGAGACGGAAGACGTCCTGACCTACGGCGAAGGCGGCAGCTTCCAAGCCGCCTACTCCTCGGGTGCGCTGACCGACAAGGCGGGCGACACCAACGAGGACGAAACCTCCGGCGGCATCGACCTGGACGATAATGTGGACACGCTGTCCAGCGGCGATCTTGGTTTCGACGAGGTGGGCGACGCACCGGTCGCCGACACCGCCGCCGGCTTCCCAGACATCACGCGCACCACCGAGCAGCCGGCGGGGGCCGAGGGCTTCGGCCTCGACAGGTCGGTCGAAGCGGGCCTGGAGGGAACGCGCGAAGACGACGGTGACACCGGCGATGCCGAGACCGAGGGACAATCGACCCGCGAGATCGTGATCTTCGTCAACCTCGCGCCCGAGCCGAACCCCGACCAGGACGCGATGGAACCCGTCGCGGCGAACGCGGCGGGCGACGGCGAGATCGCCTCACAGAACAGCGCGCCGAGCGAAAGCGCGACGCCGGGCGAGCTTTCCTCTCTCGCAAGCGACGAGGCGCAAACGGAAGGCGGGTTGCCGCAGGCCGGCGACGCGCAGGGCCTGGCCGAGGGCGAAACCGACGAGGCGATCCGGACGGAAGGCGAGGCCGCCCTCGCCCAGAGCTCGATCGAGGGCGAGACATCGCCGCCGGACACCGCCATGGCAATCCGGTCCGAGATCGAAGGCACCAGCCCGGAAGACCTGCCGGTCGGCGAGGAATCGACGGCCGCCCCCACGGTCACCACCGCCGCGACCGAACTGGCCGAGGCGACGTCGGGCACCGCGGACACCTCGACAGAGGCGACAACCGCGCGGAAATCGGATGGACAGCCCGGGCTGCCCGATCATGTGTCGGAGGTCCTCCCCGAAAACGCGCCGCTGCCCGAGGACATCGTTGCGCAGCAGCGGCTCAGCGACGCGGTTCCGAGCAAGGGCATTGCCGGCCTCGACACCCAGGCGCCTTTGCGTGAGGACGCGCAGGGCATCGACGACGCCAACGAGAACGCCGCGTTCGAGGCGCGCCTCGGCAGCCGGCTGAGCGGCATCGACGAACGTCTCGAAGGCCCCAAGGGCGTGGACAACGATGCGATCCAGGACGAGATCACCGTCGCGTCGGGCAATCTGGATGCGACCAAGGACGCCGCACCGGCCGAAGAAGCAAGTTCGGGATCGCTCGAGGGGACGGTTCCCGAGGCGGCCGAAACCGAGGCGGCCAGCGTCACGGGCACACAGACCGCAGCCGTCGAGCCCGGCGAAACCTTCCGCGCGCCCCGCGAGGCGAGGTCGGACCGTCTCGGGAACCTGGGCGACCTCGACGACCCGCTCGCCAAGGTGGTCGCCGCGATCGCAGGCGAGAACAAGGCGCTGGCACGCGCACTGACCGAGCCGGTCAGCGGCGGGCCGCCCGGCGGCGCACCCGACCCCGGCTCGCTGAACACGAACGCCGCGTTGCAGCGCGCGGCGGATGCAGGACTTGCGCGCGCGCAGGTCCAGCTCGCCAAGCGGTTCGTTCTCGGCCTCACCGAGCGCGGTGACCCGAACGAACTCATGAACCTGCTTCGCAACCCGGCAGAGCGAGGCAACAAGGAGGCACAACTCCTCCTAGGTGCGCTGTTTGCGGATGGCAGCATCCTGCCGCAGGACCTCGTCCAGTCGCATGTCTTTTTCGAACTGGCAGCCGCACAGGGGAGCGCCGAGGCCGAGGAGATCCTTCCTGTCATCGAACGTCAGATGGCGCCAGTCGAAGTCGTGGACTCACGTCGCCTGGCGCGCGAGTACAAGCGCTTCCTCGACGCCGTACCCCAACCCGTGGCC
>JAYPUG010000167.1:0-5492 GCA_038133965.1 Rhodospirillaceae bacterium
GGGATCGTGCACACCTTCTGGCAGACCTCGATTTATCTCGCGAGCGGCGAGATCTCCCAGCCGATGGGCTCGGCTCACCCGCTGTCCGCGCCCTACCAGGCGTTCCCGACCAAGGACACCTCGCTGGTGGTGGGGGCTGCGAACCAGAACACCTGGCTCAAGTTCGTCGATGCGATCGGCGCACCCGAACTCGCCGACGATCCGCGCTTCGAGACCAGCAACTCGCGCATGGAGCATCTCGACGAGCTGGTCGAGACCCTGACAGAAATCCTCAGCCACGGGACCACCTCCGAGTGGCTCGAGAAGCTGGAGGCGGCGGGCGTCCCGGCGGGTCCGGTCTATGACGTCAAGGAGATGAGCGAGGATCCGCACACGCAAGCCCGCGGCATGATCGCCCGGGTGCCGGCGGCAACGGGCGGCGAGCACGGCGTGATCGCACACCCCAACAAGTACTCGGCCACCCCGGCGACGATCCGGCGTGGCGCGCCGCTGATTGGCGAGCACAGCCGCGAGGTTCTGGCGGAGTTCGGCTTCTCGGAGACGGAGATCGGCGCGCTCATCGCTTCGGGCGCGATCGGCGAGCCCGGCACGCGGGCCGAGGCCGCGGAGTAGGAGCAGGTCGTCCGGTTCTGAGTTCCCGGGTTCGGCGTTCTTCGGCGTTCTAGGCCTGGCCCTCGTCGAGCCTTGCACGCTTGGCTTCCAGCCGTTCGCGCTGCTTGTCGAGATCGACGACGAAGCGCGTGTGCCGGCACTGGCCCACATGGTCGCCCGCCTGGTCGTGGACCGAGGCCTCGAATGTGACGCGGCGCCGGTCGATCTCGACGATCTTCGCGTGCACGTCCACCCAGGTGTTGACCAGCGTCGCGCCCAGATGGTCGATCTCGACCCGCGCGCCGACCGAGTTCTCGGTCTCCTCCAGATGTTCCATCAACAGGTCCCGGCAGGTGCGCTCGATGTCGCGCACCATCTCCGGCGTCGCATAGACGCGCAACTCCTCGCCTATGAAGCCGATGGTGCGGTCGCGTTCGACCGTGATGCGCGCCGTGGTCTCGATGCCGGTGGCGAGGGTGTCTTTCATCTCGTGGGTTCCTTCTAACGTCTGCCGCTGCGCCGTTTCGGCCTAGGAGAGCGCGAGGGTGCGTCCCAGGAATTCCCAGGACGGCGATCCGGGCGTGGACAGGTCGTCCGCGGCGTTGAAATGGTTCGCGCCGGGCACCATGCGCAGTTCGGCCGGCCCGACCGAGGCGAGGCTTTCGTGGAACACAGTGGACTGGCGGATCATCTCGTCCGTTTCGGCGCCGCCGACGGCGACCATGGCCGCTGGCAGGGGCTCGACGAAGTTCATCAGGGGCGAAAGCGCGATGGTCTCCGCGACCGACAGCTGCAGGTACTCGGCCCGGTAGTTGAGCCGGGCGGGGCGCAGATCGTAGTGGCCCGAAAGCAGATAAACCCCGGCGATCCCGTCCAGGTCGCCCGCGTTCGCAAGCCGGACCATGGCCGTTGCCGCGAGGTGCGCGCCCGAAGAATGACCCGACACGACCAACCGCGAGCCGTCATAGCCCAGTTCCCCCGCGCGGTCCCGCACGGCGCGGATCAGCGCGACGGCGTGATCGACAATCTCCGGCAGGCGCATGTCGGGGATCTGCGGGAATCCCCCGTCGATGAAGGCCGCGCCGCGCGCGACGCAGGTGTCGGCCCAGGCGGAGAACTTGCCGCGCCCGCCGCGCTGCCACTGGCCGCCGGAGAAATAGAGCATGGCCGGCGCGCCATCGCCCGCGCGGTACAGGTCGAAGGACGCGGCGGGGTCGTCGCCATAGGGAATGGCGCGCACGGGGTCGAGCGATTCGAGGTTCCGCGCGGCGTGGTCCTGCATCGCCGCGGCGGATGCCTTGGATTCCTCCGAGACGAGGTTCGTGTATTCGAGGTCGAGTTCCTCGCGGGTGTAGCCGCGGTAGATCGGGTCTGGCATGGGCTCATTGTAGCGCTGGCGAACCGCCGCGCACATGGGGACACGACCCTTCCGTGATTTGACGCCGCGCCGGTTCCGGCCCACCATTCCGGGCGAACGACGGAGGAACGCGACATGCCCGACGGCGATATCAAGACGGTCGATGAACTGGTGGCCCGCTACGGCGAACCCCAGGGCTATATCGGCCACAAGGAAAAGCCGGCGCTGAGCGAGCACTGCAGGCACTTTCTCTCGCTCTCGCCCTTCTGCGTGCTGTCCACCTCGGCCGCGGGCGACGGGCCAGCCGACTGCAGCCCGCGTGGCGATGCACCGGGATTCGTGCACGTCATCGACGATACGACCATCGCGATTCCGGACCGCCCCGGGAACCGGCGCACCGATACCTTCCACAACATCATCGAGAACCCCGAAGTCGCGGCGATGTTCATGGTGCCGGGGCTGAACGAGGTGATGCGCCTCAACGGGCGTGCGCGGCTCTCGACCGATCCGGCCTTGCTCGAGACGATGGTGGCGAACGGCAAGACGCCGCTGGCGGCCCTCGTGATCGACATCCGCGCCGTCTATTTTCACTGCGGCAAGGCGGTGATCCGCGCCGACCTGTGGAACCCCGACAAGCGTACCGACCGCCGCGATTTCCCGTCGCTCGGTCAGATCAACGAGGCCTGGTACGGCGAGGAATTCGGCGCAAAGGCCGAACAGATCGACGCGCGCATCGAGGACGAGTACGCGAACAACCTGTATTGAAGTTCAGTCCTCGATTCCCGCCTTGAACGAGTAGCCGAGCCCTTCGAGTTCGGCGACCACCTGGTCGCCGAACTTCTCGCGCAGCTCGTCCTCGAGGCTGGGCGCGAACTCCACGTCGCGCAGCGGGCCCTGCAGGGTGACGTGCAGCAGGCCGCGCTCGTCGCCGATATTCTCGAACCGGCGCATCACGCCCGGCGGGACGGAGATCGTGTCATAGAGGCCGAGCTCCATCGCGTGCTCGCCCTCGTCGCCCCACTCGATGCGGAAGCGGCTCTGCAGGCAGGTGAAGGTCTCGGTCGTGTGCGCGTGGGAGTGCAGGCCCGGCCCGTTGCCTGGCTCGCACTCGGCGATCACGACGGCGAAGTTCGGCGGGCCGGGGATCACCCCGTCACCCCACGGCGTGTCTTCGGTCACGGTCGCGATCACCGTACGCGTGGCGCGCGCCGTCATCCTCTCGCGCGCCTCGGGCGGTATCTTGCCCGCCGTGCGGTCCTTGTTGGCCGGCAGGTCGTCGAACCGGGCGATATAGCGCTCCATTTCCTCGGGCGTCGGTGTGGTCGTGCGCATGGCGGTCTGTCCTGTAGAATGTGGTGCAGCGATTCAGACACGACCGGGCGGTCCGATCAACCGGCCGCGAGCGAGGGAGGGTGTGCGGCAGATGACGGGTGAAGCAGCGATATTCTATGCGGACGGGCTGCGGCTCGCGGGCACCTTCACGCGGGCCGATGCGCCGGGCGAGCGCCCGGGCATCGTGTGCGTGCACGGCTATACCGGGCGCAAGGAAACCTACATGCCGCCCTTCGTGCGCGACCTGACCGGGGCCGGCTACCACACGCTCGACTTCTATCACCGCGGCTTCGGCGACAGCGAGGGCATCCGCAACCGCGTCGATCCCGAGGAGCAGGTGCGCGATATCCTGGCCGCGCGCATCTGGCTTGCCGAGCAGGAAGACGTGGACCCGGCCCGCGTCGCGCTGATGGGGCTCAGCCATGGCGGCGGGGCGTCGATCAAGGCGGCCGCGGTGGACCGGGGCATCGCCGCGATCGCGACGGTCGGCGCGCCGGGGAACGGCGAGCGCTGGCAGCGCTCCAAGCGCACGCCGGAGGAGTGGGAGCAGCTGCAGGCCGACTTGGCCGAGGACCGGGTGCGGCGCGCGCTCACGGGGGAGTCGAAGCGCCTGCCCTACCAGGAGATGTCGCCGCCCGGCCCGGCCGAGCGCGAGGCCTTCAAGACCATGTACCGCACCGAGGACGCCTATCCCGACGGCTACCCGATCGAGAATGTCGAGCGGGCCTGCGATTTCCGGGCCCAGGACTGGGTCGCGCGGATCGCGCCGCGCCCGCTGCTGCTGATCCATGGCGAGAAGGACACGATGGTCCGCATCGAGGAAGCGGAGGCGCTCCACGCCAATGCCGGCGCGCCTAAGGAGCTGTTCGTCATCCCGGACATCAACCATGCCGAGGTCTATGAGCCGCGCAACCCAGAGGTCTATGCCACCGTCGCCGCGAAGCTGCTGGAATTCTACGGTGCGCATCTGGGCTAGGGTTGCCGCCGCCGTCCTGCTGGCCGTCGCGGCGCCCGCCGCCGCGGTTGCGCAGGACGTGCCCGTCGATGTGGAGCTTGTCCTGGCCGTCGATGTCTCGGCCTCGATCGACGGCGGCGAGGTGAACCTGCAGCGCGCGGGCTATGTCGCCGCGCTGACCGACCCGCGCGTGATCTCGGCCATGCTGGGCGGAATGCTGGGCCGGGTCGCCGTCACCTATGTGGAGTGGTCCGACGCCCAGCGCGTGACCGTCGATTGGACGGTGATCGCCAGCGCCGACGACGCGCGCCGCTTCGCCGCGACCGTCGCCTCCTTCCCCATTCCCCAGGGCGCGCAGACGAACATGGTGGGCGCGATCGACTTTGCGGCGTCGCTGTTCGACGGCAACGGGATGGAGGGCACGCGCCGGGTGATCGATATCTCGGCCGACGGCCGCGATACCAAGGGAGAGGAAGCGCTGGTCGCGAATGCGCGCGACCGGGCGCTCGCCCGGGGCATCGTCATCAACGGCCTGGTGATCAACCCGCAGCTCGAGATGAACGAGATCGAGGGCGTGAAGTACGACCTGGAGGGCTATTTTCGCGAACTGGTGATCGGCGGGCCGGGCGCCTTCGTCACCGTGACCCGTTCGCCCCGCGACTTCCGTGACGCGGTCGCGACCAAACTCGTGCTCGAGATCGCGCAGGCGCCGGTGTCGGGCCCTGACGCGGCCGTTCACTCGCCGATGCGGATGTGATAGGCAGTGCGCCGAATCCGATGTCCCGGGCCGACTCCGGTGCCGGGGCCAACCGAACATCGACGATCTGGAGTGCCTCGCCGTGAACAGCGAAATCCGCGATTGCATCGCGCCCGACAGGAACCCGCGCAAGCCGAACATCACCCTGCCCGCGGGCGCGATCGACACCCATGTGCACGTCTTCTATGACAAGTATCCGCTGTCGCCGGACCGGGGCTACAACCCGCCGGAATCGACGCTTGAGGACCTGAAGCACCTGCACTCGCAGCTGGGCATCGAGCGGGTGGTGTTCACCCAGCCCTCGATCTATGGCGTGGACAATTCCGCGATCCTCGACGGCATGAACGCGCTGAACGCAGAGACGCCGGGCCGTGCGCGCGGCGTGTGCGCCATGACCATGGACTTCACCGACGCCCAGCTGCAGGAACTGCACGACCAAGGCATCCGCGGCGTGCGCCTCAACATCGACAACAAGGGCGGCATGCCGCTGGAACTCGACC
>JAYPUG010000168.1:0-5478 GCA_038133965.1 Rhodospirillaceae bacterium
GTCCGGGCATCCGGCACCACATTCGGCGCCGGGGCCGGGATGGCAAACCGGTCCACGGGCTCGTTGGCGATCGCCTCGTCCGCCCCGGCCTCGATCTGCCAGCGCAGCGCGGCGGCAAGCTTTGCGTTTTCTGCCGCGCCGTTCATCGCGCAGGCCCGCCCGATGTGCGCATGACGGGATCGCGTGGTTGTGCTTCGGGGTCGGTCATGGTTCCTTGGCGTCGAGGGTGACCGCGTATCGGAGATACTTAACATGAGCGAGCAGGCCGTCGAACGGGAATCGATGTCCTATGACGTGGTGATCGTGGGGGCTGGCCCGTCGGGCCTTGCGGCCGCGATCCGGTTGAAGCAGCTGGCTGAAGAGGCTGGGCGCGAGATCGGGGTCTGCGTCATCGAGAAGGGCTCCGAAGTGGGCGCACACATTCTGTCGGGCGCGGTTCTGGAAACCCGTGCGCTCGACGAGCTTTTGCCCGACTGGCGCGATATGGGCGCGCCGGTGACGACGGCGGTTTCGGACGAGAAGTTCCTGTTCCTCAGCGAAAGCGGCGCGAAGTCGATTCCGACGGCGCTGTTGCCGCCACCGCTCAAGAACCACGGCAACTACATTATCTCCCTGGGGAACCTCTGCCGCTGGCTGGGCGAGCAGGCCGAGGCGCTGGGTGTCGAGATCTATCCCGGGTTTGCTGCGGCCGAGGTGCTGTTCGACGAAGCCGGTACCGTTTACGGCGTTGCGACGGGCGATATGGGCATCGGCAAGGATGGCGCGCCGACCGCGAATCACACGCCCGGCATCGAGCTGCATGCGCGCTACACCTTCTTTGCGGAGGGCTGCCGCGGACACCTCGGAAAGCAATTGATGGTGCGCTTCGACCTGCGTTCGCAATGCGAGGCCCAGACCTACGGAATCGGCATCAAGGAGCTGTGGGAGATCGATCCTGAAAAGAGCAGCCCCGGCCTTGTGGTTCATTCGGCCGGCTGGCCGCTCGACACGCGAACCTACGGCGGCTCGTTCCTCTATCACCTCGACGACAACCTTGTGGCCGTCGGCTTCGTCGTCGGGCTCGACTATCGCAACCCCTATCTCTCGCCGTTCGAGGAGTTCCAGCGTTTCAAGACCCATCCGTCCGTCCGTCCCACCTTCGAGGGCGGCAAGCGGGTGTCCTACGGCGCGCGTGCGCTCAACGAGGGGGGCGTTCAGTCTTTGCCGAAGCAGGTCTTCCCGGGCGGGCTCCTGATCGGCTGCGAGGCGGGCACCCTCAATGTACCCAAGATCAAGGGCACCCACACGGCGATGAAGTCGGGCATGGTCGCTGCAGAAGTCGCGTTCGCGGCGCTGGCCGACGAAGCGGCCGCACCGGCCCTTGACGGATATACGGCGGCGTTCCAGGCCAGCTGGGCCTATGCGGAACTGCGCAAGGCGCGCAATTTCCGGCCCTCCTTCAAATACGGGCTCTATCTCGGCACGATGCTTGCCGGGCTCGACCAGGTTGTCCTGCGCGGTGCGGCGCCCTGGACCCTGCGCCATGGCCATGCCGATCACGAGGTGCTGGAGGACAAGTCGAAGCACACGCCCATCGACTATCCGAAGCCCGACGGCGAGGTATCGTTCGACCGGAACTCGTCGGTTTACATCTCCAACACGAACCATGAAGAGGACCAGCCGGCACATCTGACCCTGAAGGATGCGGGCGTGCCGATTGCGGTGAACCTCGAACGCTTCGACGCGCCCGAGCAGCGCTACTGTCCGGCGGGCGTTTACGAGATCGTGGCCGAGGAGGACGGATCGAATCCGCAACTCCAGATCAACGCCCAGAACTGCGTCCACTGCAAGACATGCGACATCAAGGACCCGACCCAGAACATCGTCTGGGTCGCGCCCGAGGGCGGCGGTGGCCCGAACTATCCGAACATGTGAGGCGCATGGGGCCGCGTCACGACAACGTGTGGTGGCGGTGTTCCGGCGGGGCGACTAGATTCGACAGCCATGAACCACAGGCCTAAAAGCGGTTCCATGACATTACGCGCGATATCGACTTCCGCACGCATGCTGGCGGCGCCAGCCGTGATCGCGGCGCTTGCGGGCTTTTCAGGAACGGCCGATGCGGCCACGAGGGGCCCGATCGGGACCCCCGGGGTCCAGAAGGATGTGCCCGGGACCGAGGTCCAGCCGACTGTCGCCGGACGGTTTCTGGCGGCGCGCCATGCGGAGGCGGTGGGCAACCTCGCCGCTGCGGCGGACCTCACGGCCCAGGTGCTTGCCGATATTCCCGATACGCAGAACTACCGGCGGCGTGCGCACCTGCTGATGTTGAGCGCCGGCCGGTTCGAGGATGCCGTCGCGCTTGCCGGCGGTCTTGCGGATGCGGGCGTTGCCGATCCGCTCGCGGCCTATACCCTGGCCGTCGATGCCCTGGGTGACGGGGCCTACGGGCGGGCGCTCGACCACCTGGGCCGGATCGATGCCTCGGGCATCAACTCCATCGTCGTGCCGCTTGTGCGCGCCTGGGCGCGTGCGGGGCAGGGCGAAATCGAACCGGCCTTCGCCGATCTCGATGCGCTTGCCACGACCAACGGTCTGGCTCCCATTGCGCTCTTCCACAAGGCGCTGATTTCCGACCTCGACGGCGATCCGGTGCGCACGGAAGCCGTCTTCCGCGCGACGCTCGAATCGTCCGGTGGCCGCCCGTCAGTCGAACTGCTCGATTCCTTCGTTCGTCTCCTTGTTCGCGAAGGCAAGGGCGAAGAGGCCCGGGCGCTCGTGGACCGTTTCGTGTCCGACAATCCGAGAACCCTGCTGGTCGAACCGGCTTTGGCCGTTGCGAGCGGAACGCAGGATCCCGACCGCATCATCGACAATGCCCGGCGCGGCGCGGCGGAGGTCTTTCACAACGTCGCCACCCTGCTCAACCGCGAACGATTGCACACCGAAGCGCTTCTGTTCATCCGCATGTCGCTCGCACTCGAGCCCGAAAACACGCGCTCGCTGTTCTCGCTCGGTCAGTTGCTCGAGGCCCGCGATCGCCTCGACCTCGCGGTCGAAATCTACGAAGCGATCGACCCGGCCTCACCCTATTCCTGGTACGCCCGGCTTGGCGTTGCCGATGCCATGCATGCGCGCGGCGACAGCGAGGACGCGGTACGGCTTCTGCGCCGCATGACAAGTGAACGCACCGACCGCTCGGATGCGCCGCGTGCGATGGCGGATATCCTGCGGGTGACCAAGCGCTTCGACGAGGCCGTGCGGGCCTATGACGAGGCGTTTTCGCGCCGTGGTGACGATATCGACTGGCAGTTGCTCTATACGCGCGGCATCGCGCTCGAGCGGGCGAAACGCTGGGAGCGGGCAGAGAAGGACTTCCTCGATGCCCTCGAATTGTCGCCCAACCAGCCGCTGGTCCTGAACTATCTGGGCTACAGCTGGGTGGAACAAGGCGTCCAGCTCGAACGGGCACGCGAGATGATCGAGACCGCGGTCGAGCAACGCCCGCGCGACGGCTACATCACGGATTCGCTGGGCTGGGTTCTTTACCGCCTCGGCGAGTACGATGGCGCGGTGACTCATCTCGAGCGCGCGGTCGCGCTGGAGCCCGGCGATCCGGTGATCAACGATCATCTCGGCGATGTTTACTGGATCGTGGGTCGCAAGCAGGAGGCACGCTTCCAGTGGGAACGCGCGCTTTCGCTCGAACCCGATGCCGAGCTCGAGCCGGCCATCCGGGCGAAGCTCGAGGGCCGCAGCAGCCCCGAACCGCTGCCGCCGGGCAAGAATCGCGACATCTGACGGCCGGCACCTTGGCCAGCGCGAACGAGTCCGGCGACGCCATCGAAGAGTGCGCATCCGCGAAGCTCAACCTGTACCTGCATGTGGGCGCGCGGCGCCCGGACGGGTATCACGACATCGACAGCCTCGTGGTGTTCGCCGAGTTCGGCGACCGGGTTCGCGTTAAACCGGCCGAATCGCTCGAACTCGTGCGGATCGGCCCGCGCGCGAGTGACCTTCCGGCTGTGCAGGAGGACGATCTGTGTGTCCGGGCTGCGCGGGCACTTGGTCGGTTGCTGGGGTTCGAGCCGGCGTTCCGGATCGCGCTCGAAAAGAATATCCCGGTTGCCGCCGGTGTCGGCGGCGGATCGGCGGATGCGGCTGCGGTTCTGCGCGCGCTTTGCCGTATCTGGGACGCGGACCCGTTCTCGTCGGACGTCATGGGGCTGGCCGCGGCGCTCGGTGCGGATATCCCGGTATGCCTGATGGACCGTCCGGCACGCATCGCGGGCACAGGTGAGCATGTCGTGCCGCTGCCTGACGTCGCGCCGTTGCCGATCCTTCTGGTCAATCCCGGAGTTCCGCTTGCCACGGCCGAGGTGTTTTCGGCCTACCGGTATGACCCGGGCCGACCGGCAGCGCCCGATGTTCTGCGCACCGCGTCGGCGGACGAGTTGCTGGAAATGCTGGCCGATCGACGCAACGATCTGGATGCCCCAGCGCGCGAATGCTGCCCATCCGTTGCGGATGTGATCGCGGCGCTCGAAGCGTTGCCCGGCTGTCGTCTCGCGCGCATGAGCGGCAGCGGTCCCACCTGCTTTGCGGCCTTCGAGGGTGTGGCGGCATGCGCACGTGCCGAGGCCGAGCTTCGGGTGCAGCACCCCGATTGGTGGGTGATGGCGACGCGGACGCGGCCCTAGGCTGCCGATTCCGGGATCCCGAAGGAGTTACCCGGTTCTACCGTTCCACACCGGCCGTCTGCTTGATATGCGCGAGCAGGTCCGCGGTGGGTTCGCCATCCGCCGGCAGGCCGAGCATGTTCTGGTATTCCCGGATCGCTTTCCGCGTTTGCGGCCCGGGCGCGCCGTCTGCCACGCCGGGCTGGAAACCGAGCGTGCTCAGGAGATTCTGAATCTGGCGGATGTCGTCGCGGCCCAACGGGGCACCGCCCGTGCTGTCCTGCGGCGCCGACATCGAAGGTGCGGGTGCCGCAGGCGCGGCGGCCGTTGTCTGTGACGCGTCCGTCGTGGTGGAGGAGCGTCCCGGGCGTGGTACGCGCGCGACGTTTCGCGCGATGAAGGCCGATGCCGCCCGGTTTGCGCTCGCGCTTTCGTCCGGTGTCAGACGGGCCGCAACCTGATCGGCCAGGTCAGCCGCCCGCGAGTCGCCGTTGGCGTCCGCGATCTGGTACCAGCGGTAGGCCTCGATCAGGCTGTCACGTGCGACGGGGTTGGTGGCGAGGATATTGGCCAGCGAGAACTGCGCTTCCCGCACGTTTGAATCGGCAGCCCGGCGAAGCCAGTTGAGCGCGACATCGGGATTGCGCTCGATGCCGCGACCTGCGGCAAAGGCGGCGGCGAGCGCGTACTGGGCGTTGCCGTGTCCTTTCTCCGCTGCGGCCTGGAACCAGAGAAGCGCTTCCACGGGATCGGCATCCACCCCGCGGCCGGAATCGTAGAGAACCCCAATAATGTACTGGGCGCTGGTAACGCCCTGGCT
>JAYPUG010000169.1:0-5451 GCA_038133965.1 Rhodospirillaceae bacterium
CGCCCGCCTGACGCGCGACCGCTGTTTGGGGAGCGCCGCCGACGACCGAGGTGTTCCGGGCGATGACGGATTACTACGCGGGCTCCAGCCCCAACAGGTCGCGTGCGAACACGGGCGCAGAGAAGGGGCGCAGATCGTCCACCCCCTCGCCGACGCCGATGGCATAGATCGGCAGGGCGAACCGGTCGGCCAGCCCGACGATCACGCCGCCGCGCGCCGATCCGTCGAGCTTGGTGACGATCAGCCCCGTCACGTTGACAAGATCGCGGAAGGTCTCGACCTGCGCGTGGGCGTTCTGGCCGGTAGTGGCGTCAAGGACGAGCAGGACCTCGTGGGGGGCGTCGGGATCGACCTTCGCGAGCACGCGCACGATCTTCTCGAGTTCCGCCATCAGGTCGGCCTTGTTGTGCAGCCGGCCGGCCGTGTCGATCAGCAGGACGTCGGTGCCGTTCGCGCGTGCCTGTTCGATGGCGTCGAATGCGATCGCCGCCGGGTCGCCTCCCTGTTCTCCCGAGACGACGGGCACGCCGGTCCGTTCGCCCCAGAGCTGGAGTTGCTCGATCGCGGCCGCGCGGAAGGTGTCGGCGGCGGCCAGCAGGACCGAGTGTCCGGCCTCGCCGAACCGCGCAGCAAGCTTGCCGATGGTCGTCGTCTTGCCGGTGCCGTTTACGCCGGCAACGAGGATCACCCGCGGCCCCGCGCCCCCGGGAATCAGGTCTTCGAGCGGCCGGGCCACGGGCTCGAGGATGGCCGTGATGTCTTCGGCAAGCGCATTGCGGACCGCGTCGGCTCCGGCCTCCGGGTCGAGCCGCTTCGCGCCGAGGTCGGCTGCCAGCTTCGCCGCCGTCGAGACGCCGAGGTCGGCCATGATCAGCGTGTCTTCGAGCTCGGAGAGTGTGGCCGCATCGACTTTGCGGCCCGCAAAGATGCCGCCGATGTCGCCCGACAGCCGGGTCGAGGTGCGCGACAGCCCAGCGCGCAGGCGTGCCAGCCAGCCGTCGCCGCTCATGTCGCGTGACCGACGAGACGGCCACGGAGACGGTCGCCGGATGCAGACATCACCTCGGCATCTGCGAGCGTGCCGGGTTGCACGGCCGGCCGGTCGAGTTCGAGCAGCGCGAACTGCTCGGTCCGGCCCTGGCTTCCCGTTTCGAACAGCACCGAGCGTACAACGCCGGTCTGGGCTGCCAGGAAGCCGGACAGGGCGCGCTCGCCCGCCTCGCGAAGCAATGCGGCCCGGGCCTTGATGGTCGCCTTGTCGAGTTGCGGCATGCGGGCGGCGGGCGTCATCGGACGCGGCGAATAGGGAAAGACATGCAGGTGGGTGAGGTCGCAATCGGCGACAAGCGCGCGCGTGTTGGCGAACATCGCGTCGGTCTCGGTGGGGAACCCGGCGATCAGGTCCGCACCGAACACCGCATCGGGCCGCAGGCGCCGGACCTCCTCGCAGAACGCGACGGCCTGCTCGCGAGTGTGCCGGCGCTTCATGCGCTTGAGGATCATGTCGTCGCCCGCCTGCAGGCTTAAGTGCAGGTGCGGCATGAGCCGGGGTTGGTCGGCGATGAGTGCCATCAACTCGTCGTCGATTTCCGCCACGTCGATGGAGCTCAGCCGCAGGCGCGGCAGTTCGGGGACGTGGGAAAGCAGGCGTCGCACCATCGTGCCCAGTGCGGGACGGCCCGGCAGGTCGGCACCGTAGGAGGTGATATCGACGCCGGACAGGACCACCTCGCGAACCCCGTTTTCCACCAGCGTTTGCACCTGGCGGACGAGTGCGCCGACGGGCACGCTTCGCGAATTGCCCCGTCCGTAGGGAATGACACAGAAGGTGCAGCGATGGTCGCAGCCGTTCTGCACCTGCACGAAGGCCCGCGCACGGCCATCGAACCCCTCGATCAGGTGGGCTGCGGTTTCGCGGGCGGACATGATGTCATCGACGCGCACCGGCTCGGCATCGATGTCGAGGAAGCTCTTCGCGTCCAGCTTCTCGAGGTTGCCGATCACGGCGTCGACCTCGGGCATGGCAGCGTAGCGGGAAGGATCGATCTGGCTCGAGCATCCGGTCACGACGATGCGCGCGTCGGGGCGCTCGCGGCGCGTGCGCCGGATGGCCTGGCGCGCCTGGCGTTCGGCCTCTGCCGTGACGGCGCAGGTATTCACGATGACCGTATCGCCCAGCCCGGCCGCGCGCGCATGGGCGCGCATGACCTCGGATTCGTAGGCGTTCAGGCGGCATCCGAAGGTGATGATTTCGGTCTCGCGCATGTCACGAACCGCTGCCGGACGTGAACAGGTTCTCGTCGATCGTGCCGCGGAAGCTCTCCGCCGCCGGCCCAGACATGATCACGTGGCCGTCTTCGCGCCACGAGATGTCGAGATCCCCGCCATCGACGGTGATGCGGACATCGCGGCCCGTGAGGCCGCGACGGTGTGCGGCGACGGCCGCCGCGCACGCGCCCGATCCGCATGCGAGCGTCAGGCCTGAACCGCGCTCCCAGACCCGCAGGCGCAGGGCGTCGGGACCGGTCACCTGGGCCACGCCGATATTCGCGCGTTCGGGAAACATGGGGTCGTGTTCGAGCACGGGTCCCAAAGTCTCGATGGGAACCTGAGCGACGTTATCGACAAAGAACACCGCGTGGGGATTGCCCATGTTGACAGCGACAGGATCGCTCAGAGGGCCGTTCGAGACGGGCACGTGATCGGTGTCGCATTCGCGGGCCAGGGGAATGTCGTGCCAGGCACCGCGGGCGGGGCCCATGTCGACGGCATAGTTTGTGCCGTCGGGCCCGTCGTGCCACGCGCGCAGGATGCCGGCCGCGGTGCGAATGGAGAGCTCGCCATCGCTTTCATCGCGCAGCAGATGTGCCACGCAGCGCATCGCGTTCCCGCACGCGCCCACCTCGCCGCCGTCGGCGTTGAAGATGCGCACATCGATATCCGCGCCCGGGGCGCTTGCGCTGTCGATCGTGATCAGTTGGTCGAAGCCGATCCCGGTGTGCCGGTCCGACAGCCGCCGGGTGCCGGTGCCGCTGACATCGAGCGCACGCGCACGTGCATCGACAACGACGAAGTCGTTGCCAAGCCCGTGCATCTTTATGAATTCGCGCGTGGTCATGGGCGGGGATATAGGGCCGCCGCCCGCCATGCGTCCAGTCTTATGAAGGGTTCAGCTTCGGCCCAAAGATTTGACGAGCTGTACAACCTGCCGACGTACGCGTGTGTCTTCGATCTTCTGGAAGGCCTGGTTGAGATCCAGGACCTGGCGTGCCGAACGCGAATCCGGGTCCGCACCGACGGCTTCGTCGGTGTGTGCCGTCTTGCGGCGGCCGCCGGTCAGCCCTTCGAAGAAATAGCCGGGGGCCACGTCGAGCACGTCACACAGCTGCCACATCTTGGAGGCGCTGATCCGGTTGGCGCCGCTCTCGTACTTTTGTACCTGCTGGAAGCTGATACCGAGCCGCTTGGCGAGCTCCTTCTGCGGCATTCCGGACATCTCGCGTCGCTGGCGCATGCGGCGTCCGACATGGATATCGACAGGGTGTGGCACTGGGGAACGCCCCCTTTTATCGGTTGTTCTTGTTTGTGAAGCACTCGGATGCGCAGCTCTGCGGCCAGCATCGGGCACCATTTGCAAACGGTGCCGTTCCGATGCGTATGACACAACCTTCACGGGCACACAAGTGTTTCATTAGAAAAATCATATAAAACTTAATTATCCGTATAAAAACAGACAGTTATTAGGTTTCTAACCTGCCGAAATAGTCAATGTTCCAAGCGATTCAAGAGTATGAAAATTGGAAGAAAAAACATACAAAGATACCGCTTTCATGCACAGAATTTGACCATTTCGATACATGTCGTGCAGCTGTGTTGAGACGACAGTTCCGCTTGACCCGTTTCGGCCGTTCCCCTAGGTTCCGCGCCATTCCGCATCGATGAACGATGCGGCTCCGGCGGGGTCGCCGGAGCTCCGCCAGTCCGCGAGTTTCGCGCACTGGCGCGTTTGGGTTTGGGCGCACGGCTTTCGGGAACGAACTCGGAAGGCTAGCAGCAAGCGGGGACGAACGTGTTCGAAACACTTTCGGAACGTCTCGGAGATGTCTTCGACCGCCTGAAACGGCGCGGCGCGCTGTCGGAGGACGATGTTGCGGCCGCGCTGCGCGACGTGCGTGTGGCGTTGCTCGAAGCCGATGTGGCCCTTCCCGTGGTGCGCGATTTTATCGCCGCGGTCCAGGAGCGCGCGGTCGGCCAGGAAGTCGTCAAAAGCGTCACGCCGGGCCAGATGGTCGTCAAGATCGTCCACGACCAGCTGGTCGAGATGCTTGGCGGCGACGCGGTCCAGATAGACCTGAACGCGCCCGCGCCGGTCGCGATCCTGGTGGTGGGCCTCCAGGGCTCGGGCAAGACGACTTCGACCGCCAAGATCGGACATCACCTCGCCGACCGGCAGAAGTAGCGTGTGCTGATGGCCTCGCTCGACGTGCGCCGGCCCGCCGCGCAGGAACAGCTGCGCGTCCTGGGTGACCAGGTGCTCGTCCCGACGCTCGACATCCGCACCGGCGAAATGCCTGTGATGATAGCGAAGCGCGCGATGGATCAGGCCAGGCGCGAAGGCTACGACGTGGTGCTGCTGGATACGGCAGGGCGCCTGGCTATCGACGATGCGCTGATGGCCGAAGCGACGGCGATCCGCAATGCCGTTTCGCCGCACGAGACGCTGCTTGTCGCCGATGCGATGACCGGTCAGGACGCGGTGAACACGGCCCAGGCCTTCCACGAGAAGGTCGGGGTGACGGGCATCGTGCTGACGCGGATGGACGGCGATGCGCGCGGCGGTGCAGCGCTGTCGATGCGCGCGGTGACCGGACAGCCGATCAAGCTCGTCGGTACGGGCGAGAAGATGGAGGCGCTCGAGCCCTTTCACCCGGAACGGGTGGCAGGGCGCATCCTCGACATGGGCGACGTGGTCGGCCTTGTCGAACGCGCGCACGAACTGGTCGAGGAGGAGAAGGCCGAGAAGATCGCCCGCAGGATCCAGAAGGGCGAGTTCGACATGGAGGACCTGCTCGACCAGCTGCGCCAGCTCAAGAAGATGGGCGGGCTCGGCGGGGTCATGTCGATGCTGCCCGGCGTCGGCAAGATCAAGAAGCAGATGGAAGAACACAATCTCGACGACGGCCTGATCAAGCGCCAGGAGGCGATAATCCTCTCGATGACGCCCCAGGAACGTCAGCGTCCGGCGATGATCAAGGCCTCGCGCAAGAAGCGGATCGCGTCGGGTTCGGGCACGACCGTGCAGGAGATCAACAAGCTGCTGAAGCAGTATCAGCAGATGCACACGAGGCTGAAGCAGATGACGAAGCGGGGCGGCAAGCTGCCGCTGGGTGGCGGCGGAATGCTCGGCATGGGCGGCGGGATGCCGCCGGGCATGCTCCCGCCGGGTATGGG
>JAYPUG010000170.1:0-4871 GCA_038133965.1 Rhodospirillaceae bacterium
CCTACGGCCGCGACCTGCAGAAGCAGTTCTTCGGATACTTCCTGAAGGGCGAGAAAAACGGCTGGGACCGGAAGCCGAAGGTGATGCTCAATGTGCGACGGCCCGGCGAACAGATCACGCCGCGCGGCGAGAGCGAGTGGCCGCTCAAGCGCACGAAATGGACGAAGTTCCATCTCGACCCGGCGAACATGACGCTCGGCAAGGCAAAGCCGGCGAAGAACGCGAAGATCTCCTACAACGCCATGAGCAGCGATGGCGTCACCTTCATGATGCCGCCGATGCAAGACGATACGGAGCTGTGCGGCCCCATTGCCGCCAAGCTGTTCGTCTCGTCGGATACCGTGGATGCCGACTTGTTCCTCGTCCTGCGGATGTTCACGCCGGACCTGACCGAGGTGACGTTCAAGGGGACGGTCGACCCGCACACGCCCATCGCCCAGGGCTGGCTGCGCGCTTCGCACAGGAAGCTCGACCGGAAGCAGACGAAGTCCTACTGGCCGTGGCACACCCATGACGAGGTGCAGCCGCTGAAGCCCGGCTCGGTGTACGAGCTCGACATCGACCTGCACCCGACCGGCGTGGTCGTGCCGGCGGGCTATCGCCTGGCGCTGACGGTGCGCGGAAAGGACTACGTCTGGCCGGGCGCGAAGACCCAGGACGACCAGTTCACCCTGTCCAACTTCGCCCGGCCGCTGACCGGCTGCGGGCCGTTCCTGCACGACGATCCGCGCGACCGGCCGAAGAAGGTCTTCGACAACAACGTGACTCTGCATACGGGCCCGGCGCGTGCGGCCTACCTGATGCTGCCGGTCATTCCGGCGAAGCGGTAGAAGCCTTGTGCTCAAGGGCCGGGCACAGGCCGGGTTCGCGGATTTGACGATCGAGCCGGGGATCTAGGCCGGTCGAGAAGGGAAGAGAGACAATGAACAAGACAATCACGGCCGACGGCGTGGACCTGCCGAACCGTGCGGCTCTGACCGGTGGGGTGGCGACAGACGACTGGGTGATCCTGTCGGGCCAGCTCGCCTACGACGCCTCCGTCGATGGCATTCCCGAAGGCATGGACATCGCGGACCAGACCCGCGCCGTGATGGAGAATATCGGCGCGCTGTTGCGCTCGGAGGGCTGCGATTTCGGCGACATCGTCCGGGTGACGATCTATCTGACCGATTTCGCCGACCTGCCGGGCATGAACGCGGTCTATTCGAGCTATGTGACGGAGCCCTATCCGGCACGCACGACGCTGGGCGTGCCGTTCCTGGCCATGCCGGGCGCGAAGGTCGAGATCGAGGCGATGGCGCATCGGCGCAAGGGTTGAACGGAGACAGCGATTATGACCAAGACCCATTCCATCTGTGTGCTGCCGGGCGACGGCATCGGGCAGGAAGTGACCGGCTGTGCACGGCGCGTGCTCGATGCGCTCGCCGCTCTGGGCGGTCCTTCGTTCGACTATGACGAGCGCGAGGCCGGCCACGGGCTGTTCCTGAAGGAAGGCCACGCCATGCCCGACTCCGTGATGGCGGCCGCGAAGGCGGCGGACGCGGTGCTGCTCGGTGCGATGGACGTGGCGCAAATCCCGCCGGGCGGCGGCGACCCGCTGGGCGACATGCGGATCGGCCTCGAGGTGGCGGCGAGCATCCGCCCGTCGCGGGCGATCCCCGGCGTCGATTCGCCGTCGGACAAGATCGACTGCCTGGTCGTGCGCGAGGTGACCGAGGGGCTCTACTCGCGCGAGGAATACTGGGTCGGCGAGGACGCGGCCTGCGCGGTGCGCGTGATCACTCGCAAGGCCTCGATGAAGACCGCCCGCATGGCGTTCGCCCAGGCGGAGGCGCGCAAACGCGCCCGCGAAGCCGCCGGCGCGGGGACGGACAAGGCCGCGCGGGTCACGGCGGTGCACAAGATCGGGGTGCTCAAGATCTCCGATGGGCTGTTCCTCGAATGCGCGCGCGAGGTGGCGGCCGACCATCCCGACATCGAGTTCGAGACCATGAACATCGACGCCTGCGCGATGGAGATGATCCGCGACCCCGCCCATTTCGACGTGATCCTGGCGACCAACATGTTCGGCGACGTGCTGTCGGACGTCGGGGCGGGGCTGGCATGCGGCCTGGGCCTTGCCTCGTCGGCGTGCATCGGCGACCGCTGGGCCTATTTCGAGCCGGTGCACGGCACCGCGCCCGACATTGCCAGCAAGGGCATCGCGAACCCGTGCGCGACCATCCTGTCGGCCGTGCAGATGCTGCACTATCTGGGCGAGGAGGAATGGGCCGAGCGGGTCGAGCGTGCCGTCCTGGCCGTCCTGGGCGCCGGCAAGGTGCGCACGGGCGACCTCGGCGGGTCGGCAACCAGTGCGGAGATGACCGACGCGATCATCGCGGCGCTGTAGGTCCTGTTGCCGGTCCTTGCGATCCTGACATGACGGCCGACACGCAGGATTCGCCGCCCGCCGGCGCGCGGCGCGCGCACGGAAACCTGCGCGCGATCGCCATCATGTGCCTGGCATCGCTGTGCTTCATCGCCATGCACAGCTTCATCAAGTCGGTGCGCGGCGACGTTCCCGTTGCCGTCATCCTGTGGTCCCAGTACGCGTTTCAGGCGGCGATCCTGACGGTGTTGTTCGCGCGCCGTTTGCCGCTGATGGTCTCGAGCCACATGCTCGGGCTTCAGATCCTGCGCGCGCTGCTCCTGTTGGCGACCGTCGGTGCCATGTTCGTGGCGGTCGGCCTGATGCAGCTTGCCGACGCGATTGCGATTGGCTTCGTTGCGCCGCTCCTGATCACGGCGCTTTCGGTCGTCTTTCTCAAGGAGCGGGTCGGGCTTGCCCACTGGTTGGCGATCCTCGTCGGCTTCGCCGGGATGCTGGTGATCATCCGGCCCGGCGCGGGCGTTTTCGATCCGGCAGCGCTGGTGCCTCTTGCCGCGGCCGTGTTCGCGGCCTGCTACCAGACGCTTACGCGGCCCATAACCCGGTCGGTGGAACCGTCGCGTATGCTCTACATGGCAACCCTGACCGGTCTCGCCGCATCGTCGGTCGCGTTGCCGTTCTTCTGGCAGACGCCCACTGTGGTCCAGCTTGCATTCCTGCTTGCCGCCGCATGCCTGGGCGCGGCCGCGCATTTCCTGCTGATCAAGGCCTATCAGGGTGCGCCCGCCTCGGTCGTCGCGCCCTTTTCCTATTCCGAGCTGATCTGGGCCGCCACGCTCGGGTTCGCCGTGTTCGGCGACGTGCCGGAGGCAACCACGGTCGTCGGCGGGATGGTGCTGGCCGCGAGCGGGCTCTACCTGCTTCGCCGTGGACGTGCGGAGAGCACGGGCTAGGCGGCCAACACCCGAGTGCCTTCCGACCAATGTCTAATGGACGCGGCCCGTGCCGGTGCGCTGAATTGCAATTGTGAGGATGCTCGCCGGGAAACCGGCAACCATTGGGGCTCCTCCGTTCCCCCTTACACCCTTCCCGGGTGGATTAATGTGCAGGGTGACCGCCCTGCACATTTTTTTTAGTTCGAAAGGGTGGACCAGGCGAGCGACAGGATGTCGCCAAGGTCGGACAGGTCGTCGGCAAGGTCGCGCCGCGCCTCCTTGTCCAGGCGTGCGATCTCGGCGTTGTAGGAGGGCGGCCGCCCGGCGGCGATATCGTGCAGCTGCTGGTCGAGCGCGAGCGCGACGAACGCGCCATGCATCCCGGCCAGGCGTTCGGCATCCGCCTCGGGCAATGCGCCGGCGGCCGCGGCGGTGGCGAGACGTTCGGGGGTCGATGTCGCGTCGATTTCGTGATGTAGCGCCACCGCACGCGCGAACGTCACCACGGGCAGCAGGCCGGCGGCCTTGATGTCGAGGCGGCCCTCGATGGTGCGCAGCCGGCCGAACAGGCCCACGGGTGTCTGCAGTTGCGAGACCGATTCGTTGAGGGCGCGGATGAAGCCGGGGCTGCGATGCGCGATGTCGAGGGCGTTTGCACGCAGCCGCCGGCTCAGCACCGGGTCGCCCGCGACGTGCTGCAGGTCGAAGAAGATGTCCGCGTTGAGCAGGTCCTCGTTGTCCGCGTGTTGCGCCCAGTGCCCGACATGCCGGTGCCAGCCCTCGAGCGTGTGGCACCAAGCGGCCTGGCCTGCCATCACGCCGCCCTTGCAGAGAGGGAGGCCGGCGGTGTCGAGGATTTGGTTCACGCGGTCGCCGAACGCCAGGGCCCAGTCCGTCATACCCGGTGCGTCGTCAAACACGAGCGCATTGTCCTGATCGGGCGCGAGCAGGCTTTCGCCCCGCCCGGCGGAGCCCAGCACCAGGAGCGCCCATCGGCCGGGTGGTGCGTCGTGTCCTTCCAGGGCAATGTCTGCGGCGCGGCGCGTCAGGGCTCGCACCTCCTCGCTGACGAGACCTGAAATCCGCTTCGCGTCGAGGCCTTCGGTGCGGAGCCGGCTGGCGGCTGCGGGTGTCCGTGCGAACGCCCGGGCAAGCTCTGCGGGATTTGCGGCCGCGTCGATCTCGTCGTCCAGAACCAGTGCGGCGCCCGCGCTCTGGCGCAGCAGGTCGCGCGCCGAGACGACCCCGACAACCTCGTCGTCGGGGCCGGTCACCGCGATGTGGCGCAGGGAAAGCCTCTGCAGGCGCGCGATGGCCCGGTAGGCGGGGCTGTCGGCGGGCAGGGCGTCCACCGCCCGGTCCAGGTCGTCCACCGCAGGCAGCATGCGGGCCAGGAGGCCCCCCACCGCCGTGCGGGCGATGTTCGGGCGCTCCTCATCGGTGCGCCGCTTGTAGTTGATGAAGTCGGCCTGGGCGCGCTGGGCCAGCGCCTTGAACTGGTCGCGCTCGGCCGCCAGGGCCTCCCGCGGGTCCTGGGGCGCCTGGCTGGCGGGCGCTTCCGGCTGCTG
>JAYPUG010000170.1:4881-5406 GCA_038133965.1 Rhodospirillaceae bacterium
GTCGGCGGGCAGGGTATCCACGGGGCTACGCATGACCGCGCGCACCGCTGACTGCAACCCGTCCCGCGGTTCGCGGGAGAGGTGGCGGACGATGTCGCGCTCGCTGACGATGCCCTGAAGGTCGTCGGCGCTTCCCACCAGCACCGCACCGATCTCGGCCCCGGCCATGAGGCCGACTGCCTCGGCAAGCGTCGCGTCGGCGGTCGTGAACCGGGGCGGGGCGGACATCAGCTCCGAGAGCGCGTGCCGGTAGGGGAAGAGGTCCGTCACGGTGCGGGCCGGGGCGGTGCCGTGTGCGCCCACTTGCCAGCCGGCCTCTGCGTGGCGGCGCGCGGTGGTTTCGTTCCGGACCATGGCGAAGCGCTGGGCCTCGGCAAGCGTGCGCACGTTCGCACGCGCCAATTCCGGGATCAGGCGGACGAAGATCGCGGCCGTCGTTCGTGCATCGCCGAGCGCCGAATGCCTGTCCGATACCTGTACCCCGAGCCACGAGGCGAGGGTTTCCAGGCTGGTGTCGGGCAGATC
>JAYPUG010000171.1:0-5371 GCA_038133965.1 Rhodospirillaceae bacterium
CCGTAAAAGCCTGAATTCCCGTTTGAGCCCGCCCCAGGATCAGCGCGTGGACATCATGCGTTCCCTCGTAGGTGTTCACCGTCTCGAGGTTCACCAGGTGGCGGATCACGTGGAATTCGTCCGAAATCCCGTTCCCGCCGTGCATGTCGCGGGCCTGGCGTGCCACGTCGAGGGCCTTGCCGGCGTTGTTGCGCTTCAGAAGCGAGATCATCTCGGGCGTCGCGCGGTCCTCGTCCAACAGGCGGCCGAGCCGCAGACTGCCGTGCAGGCCGAGCGCGATCTCGGTCTGCATGTCGGCGAGCTTCTTCTGGATGAGCTGGTTTGCGGCGAGCGGGCGGCCGAACTGCTTGCGCTCGAGCGTGTATTCGCGCGCGGCATGCCAGCAGAACTCCGCGGCGCCCAGCGCGCCCCAGGAAATGCCGTAGCGCGCCTTGTTCAGGCATCCGAACGGTCCGCCCAGTCCGCGCGCGTTCGGCAGCTTGTTCTCCTCGGGCACGAACACCTCGTCCATCACCACTTCACCGGTGGATGAGGCGCGCAGCGACATCTTGCCCTCGATCTTCGGCGTCGAGAGGCCGTCCATCCCGCGTTCGAGGATGAAGCCGCGGATCGTGCCCTCGTCGTCCTTGGCCCAGACCACGAAGACGTCGGCGATGGGGGCGTTGGAAATCCACATCTTGGCGCCCGTCAGGCTGTAGCCGCCATCGACGGATTTCGCCCGCGTGACCATGCTGCCCGGGTCGGAACCGTGATCGGGTTCGGTAAGGCCGAACGCCCCGACCCACTCGCCCGTCGCCAGCTTCGGCAGGTACTTCGTGCGCTGCTCTTCCGAGCCATAGGCGTAGATGGGGTGCATCACCAGCGAGGACTGGACCGAAAGCGCCGAGCGATAACCGGAATCCACACGCTCGACCTCGCGTGCGATCAACCCGTAACAGACGTGGTTCACGCCCGCGCCGCCATACTGCTCGGGGATGGTCGGGCCGAGAAAACCGAGCTCGCCGAACTCGTTCATGATCTCGCGGTCGAACCGTTCCTCACGGTTGGCCGTAAGAATGCGCGGCATCAGCTGCTCCTGGCAGAACGCGCGCGCGGTGTCGCGCACCATGCGTTCGTCCTCGCTCAATGCATCTTCCAGGAGCAACGCGTCGTCCCACTGGAAGCGCGGCTTTTCGGTGGACTTCGCGCCGCCTGCGGCGCCTTCGGAAGCCAGGCTCATCGATCGATCCCCTTCAACAGATTCGCACACGAATGTACCCGCGACCGTGGGGCCGCGGGCATTCGAACGGTTTGCGCGCCCGGATGCTGAGACGCGCGCGTCAGTGTTCGACGGTGGCGAACTCGCCCGGCGAGGTGATTTCCAGGAGCTGGCAATCCGGCGACATCCACAAGGCCTCGTGGACCAGCCCGTCGGGCTGATAGAAGCAGTCACCCTTGGAGACCTCGATCTCTCCTTCGTCCTCGATCCAGAAACGGGCTTCGCCCTCGAGGACGTAGATCATCTGGAACCCCGTCGAGTGGGCGTGCCGCCCCGTCGCATGGTCGGCCTCGGGTTCGGCGATGCGGATGATGTGCGCACCGAACTCTCCGCCGGTGGCGTCCTTGATGCCGAGGTCCCGGTACTCGAAGTCCGAGCGCAGGCCCGGCGTCCAGCCACCCTCGTCAGAATGCTTAACGATAAATTTGTGTTTGCCCTTTTCCATGGGTCTTCGGCTCCGTTTGATCGTCTGTGCGGCGCTGATTATACGCCGCCCGTGTGGCGGTTACCACGGACCACCGGGGGTGTCGAGCGATGGCCGATCGAGGCCGTAATACGCAGCTGACGGACGTGATCTTCGAGTTCGTGGCCGTGGGGAACGCCGTACGCGTATGTGCGGTCGATCCCGAAACCGACCAGGAGATCACGATCGTTGGCCCGGCGACGGCCGGTGAGGCGGCGCTTCGGCGCACCGCGCTGGCGAAGTTGCGTTATGCGCTCGACAAGAACTGCCCCGAACCACTCCCGCGCTCCGGCCACTACGTCTGAATTTGCGATTGGCGGATCGTGGGTGTGATCCGCCCGGACCTGTTCCGCCGCGTGGTTCAGCGCTTGCGCTTGCCCAGTCCGATCTGCTTGGCGAAGGCCGAACGCTGCTTGGCATAGTTCGGCGCGACCATGGGATAGTCGGCCGGCAGGCCCCATTTCTGGCGATACTCCTCGGGGCTGAGATTGTAGGCCGTGCGCAGGTAACGCTTGAGCATCTTCAGCTTCTTGCCGTCTTCCAGGCAGATGATGTGATCGGGCGTGATCGAGCGCTTGATCGCCACCGCGGGCTTCTGCTTCGTCGGTGCGGCGCCTGCGCCGTTGCCCAGCCCGTCGAGGCTGCCATAGACCGACTGGATCACATCCGAAATCTGGCCCTCGGGAATCTGGTTGTTCCCGACATAGGCCGAGACGACCTGGGTCGTCATGCGCAGCAAGTCGTCACGCGATGGGTTGCTGGCTTCATTGTCTGACATTCGGTCCCCCATCGGTGCTGACGGTCTGCGCGTCCGCCGTCATCGGTGATGGCATGGGCTGTCCCGCATGGTCAATACGCCTTTGGAATAATCGGCAATAGTTTTCGTAATTGTTGATGGGATTCACATACGCGATACAGAAAATGTTCTGTGACAGTTCCAGAAATTTACGTGCAAAAGGTCGTTCCGGTGTGCCCCGGACATACGTTTTTATTGCGATGCGAAAAACTCCGGCGTGCGGGTTTTCCACACTTTCCTACGCGACCTGTTGTGTTGTTGTGGTGACGGGGAACGAGATGTGGTAATCGGGGCCAGTCGAAATATTGCCTGACGGGCAGCAAATCAGCGGACTTGATGCATGAGCGAACGGACGGTTGCCATCGCCGCCGACCACGCGGGTTACGCCTTGAAGGACGAGTTGAAGGCGGAACTCGAGGCAGGCGGCATGCGCGTGGTTGACCTGGGCACCGACGGCCCCGATTCCGTGGACTATCCCGACTTCGGCGCGGCCGCGGGCCGCGCGGTTGCGTCGGGGGACGCCGATCTGGGCATTGTCATCTGCGGGACGGGCATCGGCATCTCGATCGCCGCGAACCGTATCGCGGGCGTCAGGGCGGCAGTCTGCCACGATGCCACGTCGGCCCGGCTTGCGCGTGAGCACAACGATGCAAACGTGCTGGCGCTGGGCGCGCGGTTGCTCGGCCCGGAAGTCGTGCGCGATTGCGTGGCGGCGTTCATGGAAACAACGTTCGAAGGCGGCGAAAGGCATGTTCGCCGGATCGGGAAACTGGGATAGGGAGTGGGTTCAGCGATGTCGATGACCAGCGAAGCGGCGGGCGGCGACGCCGGCACGGACATGTATTTCAGCCGACCATTGGCGGATGCCGATCCGGAACTCTTCGGCGCGGTCACGCGCGAACTCGAACGCCAGCAGGACCAGGTCGAGCTGATCGCGTCCGAGAACATCGTTTCGCGCGCCGTCCTCGAAGCGGCCGGCACCGTGCTCACCAACAAGTATGCCGAAGGCTATGCCGGCCGTCGCTACTACGGTGGCTGCGAGTTCGTGGACGAGGCCGAGGTGCTGGCCATCGAGCGGGCCAAGCGCCTGTTCGGCTGCGACTTCGCGAACGTCCAGCCCCACTCGGGATCGCAGGCCAACCAGGCCGTGTTCATGGCGCTGGCCAAGCCGGGCGACACCTTGCTCGGCATGTCGCTGGCGGCAGGCGGTCACCTGACGCACGGCGCGGCACCCAACCAGTCTGGCAAGTGGTTCAACGCCGTGCAGTACGGCGTACGCCGCGAGGATGCCCTGATCGACCTGGACGAGGTGGCGGCGCTGGCTGCCGAACACAAGCCGGCGATCATCATCGCGGGCGGCTCGGCCTACCCGCGGGTGATCGACTTTGCGGCCATGCGCGAGATCGCGGACGCCGTCGGCGCGAAGCTGATGGTGGACATGGCGCATTTCGCCGGCCTGGTCGCGGGTGGCGCGCACCCGAGCCCGTTCCCCCATGCCCATGTCGTCACCACGACGACCCACAAGACCCTGCGCGGCCCGCGCGGCGGCATGGTGCTGACGAATGACGAGGAGATTGCCAAGAAGGTCAACTCGGCCGTTTTCCCCGGTATGCAGGGTGGACCGCTCATGCATGTCATCGCGGCCAAGGCTGTTGGCTTCGGCGAGGCACTTCGGCCCGAGTTCAAGACCTATGCTCAAGCGATCGTCGAGAATGCCCAAACGCTTGCCGCGACGCTGGTAGATGGCGGCCTCGATATCGTGTCGGGCGGTACCGACACGCACCTGATGCTGGTCGATCTCCGGCCAAAAGGGCTGACGGGCGACGTGACCGAGAAGGCGCTGGAGCGCGCGGGCCTGACCTGCAACAAGAACGGCATTCCGTTCGACCCCGAAAAACCCATGGTGACGTCGGGGGTCCGGCTGGGAACGCCGGCAGGCACGACGCGCGGGTTCGGGCCCGCGGAATTCCGCGAGGTGGGTAACATGATCGTCGAGGTGCTCGACGGCCTGGCGACGAACCCCGACGGTGACGCACAGGTGGAAGCGGCCGTGCGCCGCCGCGTGAGCGAACTGTGCGCGCGTTTCCCCATCTACGCGGCCGATTGAACGACAACGAGACGATCTGGAAGCAGAAGGCGAGGATATAAAGGATGCGCTGCCCGTTCTGTGGTCATTCCGACACACACGTGAAGGACTCCCGCCCGACCGAAGACAACACCGCGATCCGCCGCCGTCGTGCGTGTCCCGATTGCGGGGCGCGCTGGACGACGTTCGAGCGCGTTCACCTGCGCGATCTGACCGTCATCAAGAAGAACGGACAGCGGGTGCCGTTCGACCGAGACAAGCTCGAGTCCTCGATGCGTATCTCGTTGCGCAAGCGTCCGGTCGATCCCGAGCGGATCGAGCGTGTCGTCAGCGGCATCGTGCGCCGGCTCGAATCCTCCGGCGAGACGGAAATTCCGTCCGACGCGATCGGCGAGGCGGTCATGGACGCGCTCGCGAACCTCGACTCGATCGCATATGTCCGCTTTGCGTCGGTGTACAAGAATTTCCGCGAGGTCCGCGACTTCGAGGACTTCATCGGCAGCGAGCGCTTGGCGAGCGAAGGGGAACTGGTCGAAAACGATTGACCGGTGCGGGCCGCGGCCCGCCCCTGACGCCATGAACCGGGACAAAGATTTCATGACAATCGCGTTGCGCCTGGCGCGGCGCGGGCTGGGCAATGTCTGGCCGAACCCGGCCGTGGGCTGCGTGATCGTTGCGAACGGCCCCGGGGGCGCGCGCGTCGTCGGGCGCGGCTGGACCGGTCCCGGCGGCCGCCCGCACGCCGAGACGGTCGCACTCGACCAGGCG
>JAYPUG010000172.1:0-5363 GCA_038133965.1 Rhodospirillaceae bacterium
GATGAAGTTGTCATCTTCTAGATCTGTCTTCAGCAGTGCGAGATCGTTGGTGTCATCCGTTGCGACGACACGCGCTTTCTTCAGGCCTGATGGAAGATGGATTGTTAATATCTGGCATCTATCCACCACATGCTGGTTCGTCAGCAGGTGACCCTCTTGGCTGATCGTAAAGCTGGAACTGACCTGCCCCCACTGACTGGTCCGTTTTAAATGTTATTGCATCATTGGCGGCTGACGAACGCGCCACCTTAGTGCAGGGCGGAACGGGAGGTAAGGCGAGCCGCGTTTCGGTTTCTTGCGCAAATCGCCCACCCGGGCTTGGCCCGCACCGTACAGCACCTCTAGTCTTCGCATCCCGACGAAGGCACGCACACGCAAGGACGTATCCCCATGGGTGAATTCTCCATCGGACAGTCGCCGACCCGGCTCGAGGACGCGCGGCTCTTGCGCGGGCGGGGCCGCTACCTGGCCGACATCGACGCGAGCGGCCAGCTCTGGGCGGTGATCCTCCGATCGCCCCACGCGCATGCGAAAATCCTGTCGATCGACACGGCGGCCGCCGCGGCCGCGCCGGGCGTCCACGCGGTGCTGACGGGCCGGGACTACCGGGCCGACGGGCTGGGCGTGGTGCCCTGCATGGGCGCCTACAAACAGCGTGACGGCAGACATATGTACGTGCCGGACCGGCCGGCGCTCGCCGTCGATCGGGTCATGCACATCGGCTACCCGGTGGCGCTGGTCGTCGCCGACACCGAACACATGGCGCGCGACGCGGCCGAACTGATTGCGGTGGATTACGAGCCCCTGCCCGCGGTGGTGTCGTGCCGCGAAGCGTTCGAGGATGGCGCCCCGCAGCTCTATGACGACTGCCCCAACAACGAGAGCTACTTCTACGAGGTGGGCGACGAGGCCGCGACCGATGCCGCGTTCGAAGCGGCCGACCACTTGGTCTCGCAGCATCTGGTCATCAACCGGATCACGGCGAACGCGCTGGAGCCGCGCGGCGTTCTGGGTGAGTGGGACGAAGGCACCGACCGCATCACCATCCGCTGCGGCTTCCAGCGGCCCTGGCTGTTCCGCAAGTCGCTGGCCGAGCAATCCTTCAAGGTGCCGGAATCGAAGATCAGGCTGATCACCGACGACATCGGCGGCTCGTACGGCCTGCGCGGCTCGATCTATCCCGAGATGGTGCTGATGCCGTGGGCCGCGAAGCGCGTCGGCCGGCCCGTGCGCTGGATGGCCGACCGGACCGAGGCGCATCTGTGCGACGACGACGGCCGCGACAACATGGTCGATGCCGCACTCGCCTTCGATGCCGACGGCACGTTCAGGGCGCTGAAGATCCGCAGCTGGGGCAACCTGGGCGCCTTTCCGTCCTACCGGGGCGCGGCGCCGCCCGCCGTCCACATCGGCACGGCGATCGGCCCCTACACCACGCCGGTCGCGTATGCCGCCATCTCGGGCATGCTGACCAACACCCACTGCACCTCGCCCTATCGCGGCGCGGGCCGGCCCGAGGCGTCCTACATGATCGAGCGGCTGGTGGAACTGGCGGCAGACGAGCTGGGCATGGACCCGGCGGAACTCCGTCGCCGGAATCTGATCGCGCCCGACGCCATGCCTTACCGGACGCCGCTGACCTACACCTACGATTGCGGTGAGTTCGAGAAGAACATGGACATGGCGATGGCGATGGCCGACTGGGCCGGCTTCGCCGCGCGCCGCGAGGAGGCCGCCGGGCGTGGCAAGCTGCGCGGCATCGGCATGTCGAACACGCTGGAATGGGCGGCGGACAAAACGACCGAGACGGCCGAGATCCGCTTCGATCCCTCGGGCGACCTGACCTTCGTCGCCTCGACCATCTCCCACGGCCAGGGCCACCGCACGATCCAGACCCAGATCCTTGTCGATCTGCTGGGCGTCGATCCCGGCCGCGTCTCGGTGCTGCAGGGCGACACGGACATCGCCGCCTTCGGCATGGGCACGGGCGGCTCGCGCTCGACCATGATGACCGGCTCGGCAATGGTGCTGGCGGCGCGCAAGATCGTCGAGAAGGGCAAGCGGCTCGCCGCGCATCTGCTCGAGGCCTCGGAGGCCGACATCGAGTTCGCCGACGGCACCTTCAAGGTCACCGGCACCGACCGCGAGATCGGCGTGCACGAGATCGCAGAGGCCGCCTTCCGCTCGAACGAGCTGCCCGACGACATCGAGCCGGGCCTCTACGAGACGGCAACCTACAACTCCAAGACCGGCGCGTTCCCCAACGGCTGCCACATCTGCGAGGTGGAGGTGGACCCGGACACCGGCGTGACCGAGATGGTCGGCTACTGGGTCGTCGATGACGTGGGAACGATCATCAACCCGATGCTGGTGAAGGGCCAGATCATGGGCGGCATCGCCCAGGGCATCGGCCAGGTGCTGATGGAGGACAAGACCTACGACCCGGAGACGGGCCAGCTGATCGCCGGCTCTTTCATGGATTACTGCATGCCGCGAGCCGACGATTTCTGCGACGTCGCGTTTCAGGAGAACGTGGTGCCCACCCCGACCAACCCGCTGGGCGCCAAGGGTGCGGGCGAGGCCGGGACCGTTGGGTCGCTGTCGGCGGGGGTGAACGCCATCGTCGATGCGCTGTCGCCGCTGGGCGTGCGCCACGTCGACACGCCGTGCACGCCGCTCAGGGTCTGGGAGGCAATGCAAAAGGCGAAGGCAGGCTGACGCCCCCCTAGAACAACTCTCCCTGCTTCGGGGCGGCGGCGAGCGGTTCCGCCGCCTCGATCAGTTCCGGCCCGTCGTTGCGGATGTCGTTGACCGCGCGATCGACCGGCACCACGGCCACCGTGTCCTCCGGCGCGGGCCGCAGCAGCTCGAGGGCCGTCTCTCGGGCGAACCGGTCCTCCGTGCCATCCCCCAGCCAGGTGTCGAAGGAATCCGGCGTGAGGATCACCGGCATGCGGTGGTGGAACGGCCGCAGGGTCTTGTTGGCTTCGGTGGTGACGATGGTGCAGGTCTGCAACTCCGACCCGTCCGGGCCCATCCACGCCTCCCACAGCCCCGCGAAGGTGATGAGCCCGCCGCCCGGCGGTGCGATCCAGACCGGCTGTTTCGGGCCAGCGCCCCGGTCCTGCCATTCATAGAAGCCGCTGGCGGGAATCAGGCACCGCCGGCGCGCCAGCGCGGCCTTGAAGGACGGCTTCTCGGCCACGGTCTCGGCCCGCGCATTGATCATCCGCGCGCCCATCCCGGGATCCTTCGCCCAGGACGGCACCAGCCCCCAGCGGAAGGCCGTCGCCGCACGTGCGGCCCCTTCCCCGCCGCCGCCCGTGGCCAGCGCCGCGGCACGGACAATGGCGACGATGTCGTTCGAGGGCGCGATGTTGTAGCGGGCGACCATCGCGAACGGCGGGGCGAACATGCCGTACATGGCATGCATGTCCTCCCACGAGTGAAACATCCCGAACCGGCCGCACATGTTGTGTGTTTTAGCCCGATTCCCCATACGGCGCGCGGCGGTCCCGTTTCGTTCACCGCAAATGGCCCGAGTCGTTTTCGCAGCCACCACAAGATTTTGGGTTTTGTGGCACAAACCGGGCACAAACGCGGCTTGCTCGGCTCCCGTACGGTCCTAAGTTAATGGTGGAAAACGGGGATTTTACGGCAGCAGGATTGACTCTCCGGCCCCGTATTTTACAATGTTCCCGTATTGTTCACGGTGACAGGCCGCCAACATTTTGTATTAAATAAACGTTACGGCTCTAGATGTTGTGGGTTTTGCGCGAAATGCGCATCAAAATTGCCCACAAGGTGTGGAGCACCTGGAATACCGCTCGGAGGGGGCCTGGAAATGGACGGATCTGCGGGGATTCGCGTTGAAGACAGCGCTGTGGAAAAGGTGCGCAAAGCAGACGAAATCGACGACGAGAACATGCTCGAGACGCTCGAAATCGACGCGGATGAGACCGACGCCGCCAACGAACCGGATGTGGAAAACGATCTAGTCGGCAAGGATTCGGGCACCGCAAACATCTATCAGACCGACCGCGTGCGGATCGCAATCGATCCTGCGCGCGACGCGAACCTGACCGCATTCGGCAAGGAAACGCTGGAAGACCGCTACCTGCTGAAGGACGAGGCCGGCTCGCCGCAGAAGCTGTTCGCGCGCGTCGCCTGCCACTACGCCGACGATTCGGCGCACGCCCAGCGCATCTACGACTACATCTCGAACCTCTGGTTCATGCCGGCCACGCCGGTACTGTCCAACGGCGGCACGAAGCGCGGCCTGCCGATCTCGTGCTTCCTGAACGAAGCGTCGGACTCGCTGGAAGGCATCGTCGATCTGTGGAACGAGAATGTCTGGCTGGCCGCGCGCGGCGGCGGCATCGGCAGCTACTGGGGCAATCTGCGCTCCATCGGCGAGCAGGTCGGCCACAACGGCAAGACCTCGGGCGTCGTTCCCTTCATCCGGGTGATGGATTCGCTGACGCTCGCCATCAGCCAGGGCTCGCTGCGCCGCGGCTCAGCGGCGGTCTATCTGCCGATCGACCACCCCGAGATCGAGGAGTTCGTCGAGATCCGCCGGCCCACCGGCGGCGACCCGAACCGCAAGGCGCTGAACCTGCACCACGGCGTACTGGTGACCGACGCCTTCATGCGCGCGGTCGAGGCCGACGAGGAATGGACGCTCGTCAGCCCCAAGGACCGCGCACCCATCGCCAAGGTCAATGCGCGCGCGCTGTGGATTCGTCTGCTCACCGCGCGGATCGAGACGGGTGAGCCCTACATCGTCTATTCCGACACGGTGAACCGCCAGATTCCCGAGCAGCAGAAGCTCGCCGGCCTGACGGTGAAAACCTCGAACCTGTGCTCCGAGATCACGCTGCCGACCGGCCGGGACCACCTTGAGAACGACCGCACGGCCGTGTGCTGCCTGTCCTCGCTGAACCTCGAGACGTTCCTCGAATGGAAGGACCATCCGACCTTCATCGAGGACGTGATGCGCTTCCTCGACAACGTGCTGACCGACTTCATCGACACCGCGCCCGACAATTTCGCGCGTGCCAAGTACTCGGCCATGCGCGAACGCTCCGTCGGCCTCGGCGTGATGGGTTTCCATTCCTTCCTGCAGGACCAGATGGTGCCGTTCGAGTCCGCCGTCGCGAAGGCGTGGAACAAGAAGATCTTCAAGCATGTGCGCGAGCAGGCCGACGCGGCCTCGAAGACGCTGGCCGCCGAGCGCGGCCCCTGCCTGGACGCCGCCGACTACGGCATCGAGGAGCGCTTCTCCAACAAGATGGCGATCGCGCCGACGGCCTCGATCTCGATCATCTGCGGCGGCGCCTCGCCGGGCATCGAGCCGATCGCGG
>JAYPUG010000173.1:0-5327 GCA_038133965.1 Rhodospirillaceae bacterium
ATCGCGACACATCCCCATTCGGACAGGTCGATCCCGTCGAGCACGTCGTACACCTGGTCGGCGTCCAGGTCCTTGAGGCGGCCGAGCGAAACGTGTTTCGCCTCCACGTCCTTCGGGAACAGGGGGTCGGGTTCCGCGACGAGATAGACGTAGAGATCGGGGCCCGGCGTGACCTTCAGGTCCGATATGGTGACACGGACCGCGCCGGACACCGATTTCACGATCTCCACCGACCCGGATGCAGTATGGCCCGGGTCTCCGTCCCGGAACGTGCCTGTGCCCAGAACCTGCCCCGCGTGTGCGAAGGTTCGTCGCGACGCAAGCGAGAGCGCGGTCAAAGAGGCAAGAAACGTCCGGCGGTGCATGTCAGGCGTCCGCGTTCGGCAGGATGACCACCTTGCCGTTGCGACCGCCCTGCATCGCGTGGACGTCCGCCCTTGCCGGCGTGCGTCACGGCATCCTTGATCCGGTCGAGCGGGTAAGTGGCCTCGACCTCCGCGTGCATGCGGCCTTCCGCGATATATCCCGCAAGCTCGTCGTACACGGTCTTGCGTTCCTCGACGGTCGAGTACTTGGCCAGCCACATGCTCAGCCACACCCCTTGGAGACGGATTTCCCGGAAGATGATGTCATCGGGCCAGAGCTGGCAGGGCTTCTTGGACAACAGGCCGTAGTTGGCGATCACCCCGCCATCGGCCAGGCAATCGGCGAGATGCTGGGTGGAGTCCCCGGCGACGGCATCAATCGCGAGCTTGATGTCCGCCCCTCCGGTGACGGCTTTTACGCGTTCGCCGAGATCGGGGCCATCGACCGCGCAGGCATCGCCGCCGGCCCCGGTCACGAACTCCTCGAGCCCTTCACGGCGAACGACGTTCACGGTCTTCAGCCCGTAGATGCCGGCCAACTGCATGACGTACTGGCCAACGGCCGAGTTTGCCGCGTTCTGGATCACCCAGTCGCCGGGCTGGAGATCGACTACGGTTTTCAGCAGAAGCCACGCCGTGGGCGGGTTTGCCATGAGCATGGCCATCTGGATCGGGTCACCCTCCGAGGGAAAGGTCACCAGGATCTTTGAGGCGTCCACGACGACCTGCTGGCGCCAGCAGCCCGAATAGGGCGGGATCATCACGCGGTCGCCCGGCTTGACGTTGGTCACGTCCGCACCCACGGCCGCGACGGTCCCGAGACCCTCGGCGCCGGGCACGGCGGGCAATTCGGGCTGGATGCCGTATCCGCCGGACAGCGTCAGCAGGTGTGAGGGATTGATCGCCGCCGCCTCGACGTCGATCAGGGCATCGCCGGGTCCGACCGCAGCGGTTTCCATGTCCACGACCTCGACCACGTCGGGAGGATTGCCGGTCCGCGCAAACTGGACCGCCTTCTTCACATCACCCATAAAAATACTCCCGGGACCGGCGAGACCGGCGTCAGGCCGCCGACTTGATCTCGCCCTGCTCGTTATCGACGATGATCGGTGTCTCGAAGATCGTCACCTCGGGCTCGACACCATACAGATCGCGGATAGCCTGACGCCAGGGACCGCCCTCCGCATAGACCGCCTCGGCTGCCTCGCGCGTCTCCCACGTGTAAACGCCGCCGCCGGTGCCGGCCGCCTCGTTGTACAGGAAGTTCTTGCGCATCAATCCCGGCATGCCCTCAAAACGGGGCGCTGCCTTTGCCATATTGGCAAAGACCTCGTCGCGCGAGGCGCTGGCTGGCACTTTGAACTGGACAAGGGCCGTAATCATCGTTGTTGTCTCCTCGCTTATCGCAGGGCGATTCGAGGGGCATCTTGCGGTAATCGCTGCGTCCGCACAACGGTTGCCCGCCACCGGAGTTTTCGAGTGAACCCCATTCTGCCCGCGCGGCCCCCGTGGCTGACCGGAAATCTCGAGGGCATGCTGTGGATGGCGACCACGGCGTTCCTCATCGTGACCATGCACACGATGATCCGGCACCTCGCGGGCGAGGGCATGCACCCGTTCGAGATCGGCTTTTTCCGCACGATCTTCGGGTTCCCCGTCGTCCTCGTGCTGCTCTGGCGCTACGGTCTGGGCATCCTGCGTACCGACCAATTGAAGGTCCACGGAATCCGCTCCTGCGGCCATGCGCTTGCCATGCTGATGTTCTTCGTCGGCCTGACGACCACGCCGCTGACCATGGCGAACGCGCTGGCGTTTACAGCACCCCTGTTTGCAGCTGTTCTCGCGGTGATCGTTCTGGGCGAAGTCTTCCGCTGGCGGCGCTATGCGGCATTGCTTGTCGGTTTTGCGGGCGCCCTGGTCATCATCCGGCCCGGTGTCGTCCCCGTCGAGACGGGACCGCTGCTGGTGCTGGCGTCGTCTGCCATCTGGGGCGTCGTGCTGGTCGTGATCAAGGCGTTGGGCCGACGCGACGCCACGCCCACCATCGTCTGCTACATGGTGTTCTTCATGTCGGTGCTGACCTTCTTTCCCGCGCTTTTCGTTTGGGAGTGGCCGACATGGGAGCAGTTGGGCCTCCTGTTCATCATGGGGATCATGGGCACCACCGGGCACCTGACCCTGACCCAGGCGCTGCGCGTGGGCGAGGCTGCGGTTGTCATGCCCATGGATTTCTCGAAGCTGATCTGGGCGACCCTGTTCGGCTTCCTCCTGTTCAGCGAACTGCCGGACGTCTTCACCGGGCTCGGCGGCGTGATGATCTTTGCCGCGGCGACCTATCTGGCGCTGCGTGAACGCGGGCCCGCAAAACCGGCGACCCCGGCCGCTCACGAGGCGACGGCAGAGGACGAGACGGAGAAAAGGGCATGACCGGCCGCGCGCGTATCGGCGCCGTGGCGACGGCCGTGCCGCCATATGTCCTGGCGCAGGACGAGGTCATCGCGCGCTCGCGCGAGATCTTTGCCCCGTCGGTCCCCGGTTTCGAGCGGTTTTCCGACGCCTACAGAAACGCGGCCATCGAGACTCGCCATTCCTGTGTGCCTATCGAGTGGTATGGGCGCGAGCACGGCTTTGCTGAGCGAAACGCTCTCTATGTCGAGAACGCGGTCTCGTTGCTGGAGGAGACCGCCAACAAGGTTCTGGCGCGTGCGAATGTTCCACTGGATGCCGTGGACGCGCTCGTCGTCATCTCGACGACGGGTATTGCGACGCCGAGCCTCGATGCGCTGCTGATCGAGCGTATGGGCATGCGCCGCGACGTGCAGCGGCTTCCGGTGTTCGGGCTCGGCTGCGCCGGCGGGGTGAGCGGGGTGGCCCGCGCGGCCCAGATGGCGGTCAGCATGCCGGGGGCACGCGTGCTGTTCCTGGTGGTCGAACTGTGCGGGCTGACATTCCGTGTGAACGACATCTCCAAGAGCAACATCATCGCGACCGCGTTGTTCGGCGACGGTGCGGCAGGGGTGTTGCTGGGCACCGCGCTGGACGGGCCGGCGGTTGCCGGCTGGGGCGAGCACACATGGCGGGACACGCTCGACGTCATGGGTTGGGACATCGGCGATGACGGGCTTGGTGTCCTGTTCTCGCGGGACATCCCGCATCTCGTGTGTGAACGGCTCGGTGAGCCCGTTGACGCCTTTCTCGGCCGGTACGGGATCGCGCGCGAAGACATCGTCCGGCACGCCTGCCATCCGGGCGGAGCCAAGGTGCTCGATGCGCTGGAGATGGTGTACGGGCTCGCGCCCGGCGGGCTTGCCCATGCGCGCGATGTGCTGTGGCGCCACGGCAACATGTCCGCGGCGACCGCGATGTTCGTCCTCGAGGAAGCGATGCGCGACCCGGTTCCCGGACCCTGGCTGATGAGTGCGCTTGGGCCCGGTTTCACAGCCGCATTTACGCTGCTGGAGGCCTGATGGCCGTCTGGTACCTGTTGATCGGCCTGATCGTCGTCCAGCGGATGGTCGAGCTCGTGATCGCGCGGATCAACACGCGGCGACTGCTCGCCTCGGGCGGTGTCGAGCATGGCGCGGGCCACTACCCGCTGATCGTGGGGTTGCACGCACTTTGGCTTGGCAGCCTCGCGGTGTTCGTGCCGGGTGACAGCTTCATCGATCCGCTCTGGCTGTCGGTATTTCTGGTACTGCAACTCAGCCGGGTTTGGGTGCTGACGAGCCTCGGGCGCTACTGGACGACTCGGGTCATCACCGTGCCGGGTGCGTCTCTGGTGCGGCGGGGACCGTTCCGGTTCGTTCGGCACCCCAACTATCTGATCGTCGAGGCAGAGATCATCGCCGTGCCCATGATTGCGGGCGCGTGGGAAATCGCGCTCGTCTTTGCCATTGCGAATGCCGCCTTGCTGGCCTGGCGCATCCGGGTCGAGGATGCCGCACTCGCGGAAAGACGGGATTGACCGGAGCGACGGCGGCGGCTCAACCGTAGGGGTCGGGGCGCACGCGGATCAGCTGGCGCCCCATATTGCGGCCCTCGTACAGCCCGGCGAGCGCCGCGGGAGCATTCTCCAGCCCGTCCACGATGTCCTCGCGGTACTTCAGCTTTCCCGCGTTCAGCCATTCGAGGAGCTGGGCATGGGCCTCGGGGTAGCGGTCGGCATAGTCGAACAGCATGATGCCCTGCATCCGCAGCCGGTTGACCAGGATGTTGCGCTCCGGGCGCAGGCCGGTCGGCTGCGGCACCCAGGAATCCGTCGCCGCCGTGCCACAGACGACGATTCGGCCGAGCAGATTCATCATGCCCAGCAAGAGATCGAGCGTCGGGCCGCCGACATTGTCGTAGTAAACATCGATCCCGTCGGGGCAGGCCTCGCGGAGCGCGGCTTCGAGGTTTCCTTCCGCCTTGTAGTCGATGGCCGCGTCGTAGCCGAAGAAATCGGTACACAGTGCGGTTTTTTCCGGCCCTCCGGCGATGCCGACCGTGCGGCACCCCTTGATCTTCGCGATCTGCCCCGCCGCGCTGCCGACGGCACCGGCCGCTGTCGAGACCAGCACGGTATCGCCCGGTTCCGGCCGTCCGGCATCGAGCAGTCCGAAGTAGGCGGTGAAACCGCTGACGCCGAGGATGCCCAGTGCCGTCGAGACCGGCGCACTCCCGGGATCTATCTTGCGGAACGCCGGCGCCTTCGGATCGGCGACCGCGTACTCCGCCCAGCCCGTGCTGGCGACGACCACGTCACCCTCCTGAACATCCGCGTGACGGGATTCGACGACGACTCCCACGCTGAAGGCGCGCATCGTCGTCCCGGTGTCGACGCTGGCATAGTTGCGGGCAATTCCGATCCAACCCTTCATGCCGGGGTCGGCCGAGACATAGATGTTGTTGATGAGGACCTGGCCCTCGTCAGGTACGGGCGCGGCATCCTCGACAACCTCGAAGAGATCGGGGTGGGGAAGG
>JAYPUG010000174.1:0-4687 GCA_038133965.1 Rhodospirillaceae bacterium
CATGGCAGGTTCAGGTTATTCCGCAGTGGCGGAAGTGTTTTAACGTCAGTCTTTCATGAATGTGCGTGACCCGGCTCCGGCCGGGTTATGATCGAGCGCTTCATGGCGATTGCCGCAATGCGTTCGTCGCGTAACGAGATCAGGGGAGAGATGTTCCATGGCACAGGATTCACGCACCACAGAGGGATTGGGGCGCCGCTACGACAGCGTGCTCGATACGGTTGGCAATACGCCTTGCATTCGCATCAACAACCTCGCGCCCGATCATGTGACGCTTTACGTGAAGGCGGAGTACTTC
Organism: Rhodospirillaceae bacterium; assembly: GCA_038133965.1. Lineage (GTDB taxonomy): Bacteria > Pseudomonadota > Alphaproteobacteria > UBA6615 > UBA6615 > JAYPUG01. Next base: position 299 of record JAYPUG010000174.1, read on the forward strand.
AACCCGCTTTCGTCGGTGAAGGACCGGCTTGCGGTCAGCATCATCGAGGAAGCAGAGCGTTCGGGCGCGCTCAAGCCCGGACAGACCGTGGTCGAAGCGACTAGCGGCAACACGGGTATCGGGCTCGCCATGGTCTGTGCGGCCAAGGGATATCCGCTGGTTGTGACCATGGCCGACAGTTTTTCGGTCGAACGTCGCCGTCTCATGCGCTTTCTCGGGGCGAAGGTCGTTCTGACACCGCGGGCGGAGAAGGGCTTCGGGATGTACCAGAAGGCCGTCGAACTCGCCGAGGCGAACGGCTGGTTCCTCGCGCGCCAGTTCGAGACGGACGCCAACGCGCTTGTGCACGAAAACACCACGGCGCGGGAAATCCTCGCCGATTTCGAGGGCGAATCCCTCGACTACTTCGTCTCGGGCTACGGCACCGGGGGAACGGTCACCGGTGTGGGGCGGGTGCTCAGGAAGGAGCGTCCTGGCACGAAGATCATCCTAAGCGAGCCCGGCAACGCGCAACTCGTGGGAAGCGGTACGGCCCAGGAACGCGGCGGCGATGGTTCGCCCGCGGTCAGCCACCCAGCATTCGAGCCGCATCCGATCCAGGGCTGGACACCCGATTTCATACCTTTGGTCCTGCAGGAGGCTCTCGACAGCGGGTTCTGCGACGAGGTGATTCCCATTCCGGGCCCGGTCGGTATCGAGTGGTCCGGCAAGCTGGCGCGCAACGAAGGAATTTTCACGGGCGTGTCGGGCGGGGCGACGTTCGCGGCCGCGATGGCGGTCGCGGAGAAGGCCGAGGCGGGATCGACGATCCTCTGCATGCTGCCGGATACGGGAGAGCGCTATCTGTCCTCTCCGCTGTTCGAGAGCATCGAGGAGGAGATGACGGACGAAGAGATCGCGCTGTCACTGTCGACGCCGGGTTACCAGATGGGCGGCGCATAGAGCTGGGTGAGGCAAGCCGCCGCTATCCGGCCGGCATGCCGAGTGCCCTGAGCTGCTCGCCCATCCGGTCGAGGGTCCGGGGAGTAAACACCATCGCGTCCTTGAACTGTCTGACCGTCAGGTTCGGGTAGGTGGCCATGACATCGGCGAAAACGCGCTTGGCCTCGTCGGTTCGGCCGGCACCGTACAGCGATGGCGCGAGGTTCCGGCCAATCCCGTGGGCATTCGGTCGCTCGGCGAGCGCCCGCTCGAAATGCTGCGCAGCTGTCGCGTCGTCTTCCGCGACCTGGCAGGCAGAACCCATGCCTACATAGTTGTTGAAGTTCATCGGATCCACGGGGCTCAGCCGCAACGCCTTCTCGAAGTGGGCGAGGGCCTCGTCTGCGCGATCGGCATAGACCGCGAGCCATCCAAGTCGGCTCCAGGCCCATGCGGCATTGGGATCAAGCGCAACCGCACGTTCGAGCAACACGCGCGCGGCGCCGAAGTTCCGTGCGAATGTGTGTACGGTTCCCAATACGGTCAGGACCAGGGGATCGTCGGCCGACAAATTCGCGGCCCGTTCCGCAAAAGCCAGAGCCGATGCGCGCGCTTCATCTGTATCATCAGCCCAGGTGTAGACAGAACGTTGCGCGTGACACCAACCGGCCAGAGCAAGCGCAAGCGGATATTCGGGATCGACTCTTAGCGCCTCGCCGAGAAGCTCGAGAGCCTTTCGGCTTCCTCCTTCTCGAGCGCCCAGACATGCCGGAAGGCCCGCATGGTGTGATCGTAGGCGCTCATGTCCTGTGGCGGCTTGCGGCGAATGCGTTCGATCTCGGCCAGTCGAATCGACGGTTGCAGTGCGCCAGCCACCTGTTCGGTGATCCGGTCCTGGAGGTCGAAAATATCTTCCAGAGAACCGTCGTATTTCTCGGCCCAGATATGCGCACCGGCCGATGTCTCGACCAGCTGGACCGTGATGCGCAGTCGCTCACCGCCTGCTGGACGCTACCTTCGAGAACGTATGCGACACCGAGATCGCGCCCGATTTCCTGAACATTCGTCGCGCGGCCCTTGTAGGCGAAGGCCGAGTTGCGGGCGATGACGAAAAACGCGCGGATGCGGCTAAGTGCGGCGGTCAGTGCTTCGGCGACACCGTCCGCGATGTATTCCTGCCCTGGATCCCCCGACATGTTGTCGAATGGAAGCACAACGATCGACGGCAGGTCAGGCAGTGTCGGGGGGATGTTCTCAGCTTCTCGCGTGGTGTTTGGCGACCAGAGCCAGACCTGGACTGCGCGGTCGATATTCTTGAGTTCGCGGATCCCGCCATCGGTGAACTCGGCATCAATTCGTCCGGCGGTGTACTCGTGGGTCGCACCGGAAATCGCGATCCCGCCGGGGTCGGCGACCGTTTCCAGGCGGGCGGCGATATTGACGCCGTCGCCGAACACGTCACCGTCCTTGAAGACGACGTCGCCGACATTCACGCCTATACGATAATTCAGATCGCCAGCGTGCGACGCCATCCGGGTCTGGACATCGATCGCACAGCGAAGCGCGTCGACGGCTGAGCTGAATTCCGCGAGCAGCCCGTCACCGGTGGTCTTGAAAAAGCGTCTACCGTGCGTATCGAGGCTGGGGTCCAGTATTTCCCGTCGGGCAGAACGCACCGCAGCGAGCGTTCCGGCCTCGTCGGCGGATATCATGCGAGAGTAGCCGACCACATCCACGGCGAGGATACTTGCAAGCCGTCGATCAGTTTGTGTTTCGACCATACTGTCCTCTCATCACGCAATGGCGCTCCACCCGGAAACTCACCCCATCCATATCCCGCCGTTGACGTCCAGAACCGCACCTGTCTGGAAGGCGGCGCCAGGCGTGCACAGGTACCAGATGGCGTGCGCCAGTTCCTCGGGCTTGCCGAGACGGCCGACGGGAATGGCCTTCGCGCGTTCGTCCAGCACCTCCTTCGGATGACGCGTCACCCGCGGCGTCAGGACGAGGCCGGGCGCAATGGCGTTCACGGTGATCCCGTCGGGCGCGAGCGCACGGGCGAGGCGGCGGGTCAGTCCGACGATGGCGGCTTCCGAGGTGGAATACTCGATCGCGCCGGCGCTCGCGGTGCGCCCGGCGACCGACGAGATGTTCACGATCCGCCCGTACTTGTTGGCCTTCATCGCGGGCACGAGCTCGCGGGTGATCAGAAATTTGGCAATCACGTTCCAGTCCCACGAGTGCTGCATGTCGGCGACGGAAATTTCTTCCAGGGGCGGGGCGTCGATGAACCCGCCCGCCGTGTTCACCAGGATGTCGGCGCGTCCCCACTTGTCGAGGATCGTGGCGCATGCGGCCTTCACCTCGTCCTCGTCCGCGCATTCGGCCTTCACGAAGATTGCCTCGCCGCCCGCATCGGTGATGCACTTGACGACGGCGTCGCCCTTTTCCGGTGTGCGGCCGATCACCGCGACCTTCGCGCCTTCGGTGCCGAAGCGCACAGCGGCGGCTTCGCCCATACCGGCGGTGCCGCCGGTGACGACGGCGACGTGGCCGGTGATATCGGTAAGTTCCTGCATCTCGGTGTCCTCGGTATGAGTGCTAGAAGCGGCGCGGCGGCGGATGTCCGCCATGCCGGAATCGGTCGTCGGGATGACCCCCGCCCATGGCGTCGCGGGGCGGCGGTCCGGGGCGGGCCAGGAAATCGGGGCTGATGTCGCCCCAGAAGCATCGGGGAAAGAACGGGAAGTTGTCGGTCGGGTAATAGACGAAGCGCCCGTCGCGCATGCCGCCATTGCATTCGTCGAGCGTACCCGAGCCGGGGACGTGGACCCAGTCTTCCTCGTAGGTCCCGTCGTAGCGGCCGCGCGGTCCAGAAGGGCGATTGCCCGGCTTCAGTTGCCAGCTCGAACGCTGGTTGCCGCCGTCATAATGAATTTCAAAACCATCGGCGGCCCAGCCGATCAGGGTATCGCCACCGGGCATGACCAGCGCCTCGGGCACGCCGTGATATTGGTAGAGACCGCGTTCATCGACATGCGCGTTGTTTCCGTCCATGCCCAGCCTCTCTCGTGCGCCGAGACCCTCGAGGTTCCATCCTGACGCCGGATTCCGGCTGAATTCGCGCGGACTGCCGGGATCGTAGAAATCGGCAGTACCGGGGCGAAATTGCACACCGTTGACCGCGACCCCGATCGACCCGCGGCTCCGGTTTGCGACCGCACCCTTCACGGGGTTTGCCGGCATGCAAAGGTGCACATTCCGTTCCGCGATGCGGTGCGGGTTGCCCCGGTTGGGGAAGGTGCCCGTTGCGTGGTCCGGCAGGCCGTTCGAGATCACGCACCGCCGGCCGTTCTCGACCGTGACCGAGACCCGGTTGTCGTCCGCCGCGGCGAATGATGCGGCAAGCAGCAGCGCGAGGGCCGAAGTAACAGCCGATGCAAGCCGCATGGAACGCCTCCTAGGCCG
>JAYPUG010000174.1:4697-5305 GCA_038133965.1 Rhodospirillaceae bacterium
ATGATCAGCGGTGCGCCGGTGACGGCCTGTACCTCGTCGGCGGTCAGGCCCGGCGCGACCTCGTCCAGCACCAGCCCATCCGGCGTGACCGAGATCACGGCCATGTCGGTGTAGAGCTTCTTGACCACGCCGCCGGCCGTCAGCGGGTAACTGCGCTCGGTAACGATCTTGGCCGCGCCGTCGCGTGCCGTATGGGTCATCATGGCGAAGACACGCTTGGAGCCGGCGGCGATGTCCATCGCGCCACCCACGGAACCCGATTTCTGGGTCGGCAACCGCCAATTGCACAGGTCGCCGTTCGCCGCCACCTGGAACGCACCCAGCACGGCGCAGTCGAGCCGGCCGCCGCGCGCCACGGCGAACGAGTCGGCATGGTGCACGATGGCGCCGCCCGAGATCATCGTCACCAGTTCCTTGCCCGCGGAGATCAGGTCCTGGTCGGCCTCGCCCTCGGCCGGGGGCGGACCCATGCCGATCAGCCCGTTCTCCGAGTGGAACATCACGTCGCGATCCTTCGGGATGAACGCGGGGATCATGGTCGGCATGCCGATGCCGAGGTTGACCAGCCAGCCATCCTCCATGTCCTGGGCGGCGCGGGCGGCGATCTG
>JAYPUG010000175.1:0-5301 GCA_038133965.1 Rhodospirillaceae bacterium
AGATCAACGACACCTTCCAGACCATGACGATCCAGGAATCGGGCGGCACGCGGAAAACGGTCGATGAGGCGATCGAGCGCATCTCGTCGATGCTCGCGCCGGCCAACGCCGCGACCCGTTCGACGGTCCCGGCGAGCGAACTGACCGTTGCGCTGCAGTGCGGCGGCTCCGACGCCTATTCGGGCATCACCGCCAACCCGGCGCTGGGCAACGCTGTGGATCGACTTGTTGCGAACGGCGGCACTGGCATCCTCGCCGAGACGCCGGAAATCTACGGTGCCGAACACCTGCTGACCCGGCGCGCGGTGGACGAGAAGGTGGGCCAGAAGCTGGTCGAGCGGATCAAGTGGTGGGAGGACTATACCGCGCGCAACCATGGCTCGATGGACAACAACCCTTCGCCGGGCAACAAGGCGGGCGGGCTGACGACGATCCTGGAAAAGTCGCTGGGCGCGGCCGCCAAGGGGGGCACGACGAACCTGACGGGCGTCTACAAATACGCCGAGCCGGTGGACACGAAGGGCTTCGTGTTCATGGATTCGCCGGGATTCGATCCGGCCTCGATCACGGGCGAAGTCGCGTCGGGCGCCAACATCGTCTGTTTCACGACGGGACGCGGCTCGGTCTATGGCTGCAAGCCGGCACCGTCCATCAAGCTCTCGACCAACACGCAGATGTACGAGCGCATGTCCGAGGACATGGACATCAACGCGGGCAAGATCGCCGATGGCGATGCGACCATCGAGGAGGTCGGTGCCGAGATTTTCGACTACATGCTCGACATTGCCAGCGGAAAGCAGTCGAAGTCCGAAGCGCTCGGTTTTGGCGACAACGAGTTTATCCCGTGGCAGGTCGGTGCGGTGATGTAGCCGGGAGGCGAGTGTGCAGGTTTTCGAACTGACGGGACGCGTGGCGCTGGTCACCGGCGGCGGGCGCGGTATCGGTGCGGCGGTTTCCCGGCTGCTGGCCGAAGCGGGTGCAGAGGTCGCCGTGAACTATGTTTCGAACGCGCAGGCCGCGAACGACACGGCGGCGGCCATCGAGGCCGCGGGTGGCAAGGCGTTGGTCGTGCAGGGTGATGTGTCGGTCGGGGACGATGTGACCCGGATGGTGGCCGACGTCGAGGCGGCGCTGGGACCCGTCGATATCCTCGTCGCCAACGCGGGTGCGGGCAAACGCCTGGCGATCGAGGACACGACCGAAGCGGACTTCGTCGAGACGCTCCAGAACAACCTGACCTCGGCCTTCCTGTGCTCGCAGGCCGTGCTGCCGGGCATGCGGGAGCGCAAGTGGGGGCGGTTGATCTTCGTCAGCTCGGGTGCGGCCTACAATGGCGGGCGCGTGGGCGTTCACTACTCCGCCTCGAAAGGCGGCATGGAAGCGCTTGCTCGCGCCTATGCGCGTCGGCTGGTCGAAGAGGGGATTACGGCGAACTGCGTTGCGCCGACGATCATCCTGACGGACATGACATCGACCGCCCGCACGCCGGACGAGATCGCCTTCTCGCCTCCGGTCGGGCGGCACGGCGACGTGGACGAGGTCGCCACCGCGGTCCTGATGCTCGCCACCAATGCCTACATGACCGGACAGACCGTTCACATGAACGGCGGGCTCTACTTCAACTAGCGCTCAACCGCCGGCGGTGAAGTGTGCTTCGGTGCGGTGGGGCTGCAGGAGCAGCTTGCCCCGGACCCGGCCTTCGTCGAGGTGGCGGTGCGCCTCCGCTGCGTCTTCCAGCGGCATCTCGGCATAGATCGCCGGATTGATGGTGCCGACCGAAATCAGGCCCATCAGGAACTCCAGGTCGCGTGCCGTCGCTTCGGGTTCGTGGTCGAAGGAATGGATCGAGAAGGCGCGCACGGCCGGACACCGGGCCCAGCGCTGGGTCTGGGCTGCAAACACGTTGTCCTGGGGCAGTCCCTCGATCATGCCGTAGAGCACCAGGGTGCCGTGGATCGCGAGGAGGTCGAGATGGCCCACGAAGCCGGGGCCGCCGACGGGTTCGATGAAATGATACACGCCGCGCCCACCGGTGACGTCCATGATCGCTTCGGCGAGGTCGTTCGACTGAGTGTCGATCACGTGACTGGCGCCGCGCGAACGCGCGAATTCTGCCTTTTCCGGGCCGCGCGCCAGCGCGATCGTTTCCATGTCGGCCGTGTTTGCGAGTTCCAGAAGCGCGCTGCCAAGCCCGCCCGACGCGCCGACGAGGGCGATGGTCTCGCCCGCCCGCACCCGCGCGCCCGAGTGCAGGATGCGGTAACCAACCCGGTAGTTCATCAGGCAACCGGCAGCGGCCAGATCCAGTCCGGGCGGGCAGGGGAAGGCCCACTCGGCATCGATGGCGAGATACTCCGCATAGCAGCTGCGCGCCGGAACGGCGGAGACCCAGACCGGGTCGCCCTCGCGGAAATTCGTCACGCCGTCGCCCAGTGCAGCGACCGTTCCGCTCATCTCGATGCCGGGGATCGTCGGCAGTTCCGGCATCCACGGATATCGGCCGTCACGCACCAGCTGGTCGGCCACGCCGATGCCTATCGAGTGCGCCTTGACCAGGACCTGGCCCGGTCCCGGTTCCGGGGTGGGAACCTCGTCAACCCGCAGGACCTCTGGTCCGCCGGTTTCGTGCAGTCTTACGGCTTTCATGATGCGCAATGCCTCCCTGGGTGACGGCCGAATGTTCCATTTTCGCCCGCGCTTGTCAGCCCGGCGATAATGCTAGGCTTTTGCGGCAAGAGGAGAGGCACACCATGGAAACCATCGACATCACGCCCGAGGACATGGAGAAGCGGATCGCCCGCGTCGATGACCTCAAGCCCAACAAGGATGAGTTCTCCGACCGTGGGGGCATTCCGCGTGAGGCCTACGAGTATGTGGCTGCCCGCGACATATTTCTGCTGATGGCGAAGCCGAAGGCGGCTGAGAAGCAGAACAGCACGCCGGCGATCGAAGGGCCGGACGGCGCGTCCGTCTATGTCGTCGGGACACCGCCCAACGATGGATCCGCGCTGCACGCGCACATGACGACGTGGGAGACCTTCATGCCGCTGACGGGCCGCTACCGGTTCCGCTATGGACGGGAAGGCAAGCACAGCGTCGATATCAACCCGTTCGAGATGATTTCCATGCCTCCCGGGGTGATCCGCAACTTCACGAACCTCGAGGATCACGAGAGCCGGATGCTGGTCATCATCCAGGGCGAGGACGAGAACGCACTCAACGACATCATCCTGCCGCCGTCGATCGGCGATGAGATCGTCGAGCGTTGCGGGGCAGAGACAAAAGCGAAAATCGAAGAGCAGGGCATGCTCTTCATCGCCGATGCCGAGGTGGATGACGCGGCCGAATGATGCCGCCTCAGGCGGCGACGTCGAGGCCCAGGTCGAGCGCCGGAGCGGAATGGGTGATCCAGCCCGCCGAGATGATATCGACGCCGCTGGCCGCCACCGCGGCCACGTTTTCGGCCGTGATCCGGCCCGACGCCTCTGCGATCCCGCGCCCGTCGATCAGCTCGACGGCCTTGCGCAGCGTTTCGGGGTCCATGTTGTCGAGCAGGACGGCATCGATCCCCTCGCTCAGCGCTTGTTCGAGTTGTTCGAGGCTGTCCACCTCGACCTCGATCTTGACCATGTGACCTGCCGCGTCCTTGGCCCGTGAAATTGCCGGTGCGATGCCACCGGCCAGCGCCACGTGGTTGTCCTTGATGAGGATGCCGTCGTCGAGGCCGAAGCGGTGGCTGACGCCGCCGCCGGCGCGCACGGCATGCTTCTCCAGCGCGCGCAGGTTCGGCGTGGTCTTGCGCGTGCAGGTGATGCGCGCCTTGTGATTGCCGACGGCCGCAACGAGCTCGGCTGTTACGCTCGCGACACCCGAGAGATGGCACAGGAAGTTGAGCGCCGTGCGCTCTGCGGTCAGTACGGCGCGCGCCGGCCCCTCGATCCGCATGACGGTGTCGCCCGCCTCGACCGAGCTGCCATCGGACCTCTCCGTCGCGACCGTGATATCGGCCGAGATCAGGCGGAATGCCGCGTTGGCGGCATCGCATCCCGCGACGACGCCTTTCTGGCGGGCGGCGACGACGCCGCAAAAATGTGCATCGGCATCTACCGTCGCGTTGGTCGTGATGTCGCCAGCGCGCCCCAAGTCCTCGGCCAGTGAGGCACGAACGATCGGCTCGACAATCAGGTCTGGCAGTGGTGCCGGCGTGCTCATTTCACCTCCAGCATGCGCTCGACCGCGACGCGCGCGCGATCGGCGACGGCCGGATCGACCGTGATCTCGTGGCTCATGGTTTCGAGCGCGGCCCGGATTTTCGGAAGCGTGATCCGCTTCATGTGCGGACACAGGTTGCAGGGGCGGACGAACTCGACGTCGGGCACCTCGGCGGCGACGTTGTCGCTCATCGAGCACTCAGTCAGCAGCAGGACGCGTGCGGGGCGCTCGTCACGCACATGGCCGATCATCTGTGCCGTCGAGCCGACGAAGTCGGCTTCGGCCAGGACGTCGGGCGGGCATTCGGGGTGCGCGATCACGACCAGCCCATCCACGCCGTTGCGGTACTGGCGAATCTCGGCCGGCGTGAACCTCTCATGCACCTCGCAATGTCCCTTCCAGGAAATCACCTCCACGTCGGTCTGTTGCGCGACGTGGTTGGCCAGATACTCGTCGGGAAGGAAGATCACTCGGTCCGTACCAAGGGATTCGACGACCGCGCGGGCGTTGCCCGAGGTGCAGCAGATGTCCGATTCCGCCTTTACCTCGGCAGACGTGTTCACATAGGTCACGACCGGCACGCCGGGATACGTCTCGCGCAGCAGGCGCACATCGGCACCGGTGATCGAATCCGCCAGCGAGCAACCCGCATCTGCGTCGGGAATAAGTACGGTCTTGTCCGGGTTCAGAAGCTTCGCCGTCTCGGCCATGAAGTGGACGCCGCACAACACGATGCAGTCGGCGTCGGTGTCGGCTGCCTCACGCGCGAGCGCCAGCGAATCCCCGACGATGTCGGCCACGCAGTGGAAGATTTCCGGCGTCTGGTAGTTGTGGGCGAGGATCACCGCATCGCGCTCGCGCTTCAGTGCGAGGATCGCGTCGATGTCCGGTGCGAACACGGGCCATTCGATCGAGGGAATTACGGAGCGCACACGCTCGTAAAGGTGCGCCGTCCGCTCTGCGATCGCCGGATCGAAGCCGGATGCCGGGGACCCGGTCGGTGTTGCCATGTCGGACATCAAAATCTCCACCTGAGAATTACGCAGGTTCAAAAAAACGGCCGGGAACGACCGGCCGACACAGGGGTAG
>JAYPUG010000176.1:0-5294 GCA_038133965.1 Rhodospirillaceae bacterium
CGTGCGCGCGGCATCCGCTACATGGATTCCGCCGTCAGCGGCACCTCCACCATGGCCCAGGCGGGCGACCTGGTGGTGATCGCCGGGGGCGAGGCCGCAGATTTCGAGGCCTGCCGCCACTATTTCGCGGGCTTCTCGCGCGCCGCCTACCACATGGGCCCGTCGGGCTCGGGCGCGCGCACCAAGCTGATCATCAACCTGATCCTGGCGGGGAACCGGCTGGCGCTGGCCGAAGGCATGGTGCTGGGCGAGAAGGCGGGGCTGGACTCCTACAACCTGCTGTCGGTGCTGCAGGACGGGGCGTGCAGCTCCAAGACCATGGTGGACAAGGGCCCGAAGATGATCGAGGCCGACTATTCCCAGCAGGGCAAGGTTGCGATCAGCCTCAAGGATTCGCGGCTGATGATGGACATGGGCCAGAAGCTGGGCGCGCCGACCATGATGATCCAGGTCTATTCCCAGATCATGCAGGCCGCGGCCGAGAAGGGCTACGCCCAGAAGGACACGGTCGCGTTCTACGAGATCATGCGCGGCATGGCCGGGCTCGAGGAGCGCGAGGGCATCGACGACGTGCCGTTCGGGAAGGATTGAGGGAAGACACCGGGTTTTCCCCAAACACGGCGGCGGACCGTCCCTTTCGCGCGCCGGAATCACCGCTGCCGCCCCACTCAACCGGACTTCGAAAACTCCGGATGCTCACGTTCGGGCACTGAAACCTGCGCATCTTTCCGCAGGAAACAGTTGCCAACGACGAGCAGATCGATATCCGTACCCATGAAGCACCGGAACGCGTCCTCGGGCGTGCACACGATCGGCTCGTCGCGCACGTTGAAGGACGTGTTGACGAGCACGGGGCAGCCCGGTCGGTCCCGGAAGGCTGAAATAAGTGCGTGATAGCGCGGGTTTGTGTCCGCATGGACGGTCTGTACACGCGCCGAGCCATCCACATGGGTAACCGCCGGGATATCCGAGCGCACGGCCTTCAGCCGGTCGATGCCGGACGGCGCGTCCCCATTGTCGTCCACGTCGCGCCGCCGGTCCGCATGCACGTCCGCAACAAGCAGCATGTAGGGGCTGTCGCAGTCGAGCTCGCACCATGCCGCCACATCCTCGCAAAGGACCGACGGCGCGAAGGGGCGGAAGTTCTCACGGTTCTTTACGCGACGATTGAGGGTTTCCTGCATGGCCGGGCTACGCGGGTCGGCCAGGATCGAGCGGTTGCCCAGCGCGCGCGGACCGAACTCCATGCGGCCCTGGAACCAGCCGACCACCGACCCCCCGGCCAATGCGTCCGCCGTCCGCGCGATCAGTTCCGCATCGTCGAGCACGTCGAACGCCGCACCCGCCGCCGCAAGCCGTTCCTCGATCACTGGCTGCGTGAAGGACGGGCTGAGATAGCTTCCCCGCATCGCGTCGCGCCCGCCCTGTAACGCACGCGGCCGACCGAGATGCTGGTGATAGGCCGCGAACGCGGCCCCCACACTGCCCCCCGCATCGTCTGCTGCGGGCTGCACCCAGACGGCATCGAACGCCCCGTCGCGCAGGATCCTTCCGTTCGCCACGCAGTTGAGGGCCACGCCGCCGGCAAGGCAGAGGTTTCGCATCCCCGTCTCCGCCGCCACCGAACGGGTCAGGCGCACCATCACTTCCTCCGTCACAGCCTGCACAGACGCCGCCACGTCCATGTGGAATTGCGTCAACGGCGCGTCCGCCGTGCGCACGGGTTCGCCGAAAAGGGCGGCAAACCGGTCGTTCGTCATCGTCAGGCCGGTGCAGTAGTCGAAATAGCCGAGATCGAGCCGGAAGCTGCCGTCCTGCTTCACGTCGATGAGCGTGTCGAGAATCAGGTCCCTGAAGCGCGGCGTGCCGTAGGGCGCAAGCCCCATGACCTTGTACTCGCCGGAATTGACCTCGAAACCCGTGTAGTAGGTGAAGGCCGAGTAGAGCAGCCCCAGCGAATGGGGGAAGTGAAGCTCCTTGATCGTCTCCAGCGTGTTTCCGCGGCCGAGCGCGACGCTCGTCGTCGCCCATTCGCCGACCCCGTCCGCCGTGACGATCGCCGCGTCCTCGAACGGAGACGGGAAGAACGCGCTGGCGGCGTGGGACTGGTGGTGTTCGGCAAACAGCAGCCGGTCGGCGGGAAACCTCGGCATGAATTGCCGCAACTCGTCGCGCAGCAGCTTCTTCTGGAACAGCTTTTCCTTGAGCCAGACCGGCATCGCCATCGCGAAGGAGCGGTATCCGCGCGGCGCAAACGCGGCATAGGTTTCCACCAGGCGTTCGAACTTCAGGAACGGCTTGTCGTAGAAGGCGACGTGGTCAACCTCGTCCAGCGCGATCCCGGCCTCTTCGAGACAGTATGTGATCGCGTGATGCGGGAAGCCGGCATCGTGCTTGCGCCGCGATCACGGGTTCCACACCCACGACCACCGCAATGATTGCAAATGCCGCGGAGGTCAGCGCGACCGGCATGACGGTACGTACGGCGGCGCGCACCATGCCGGGATTCGCTTGCTTGTTTTCGGGTTCGACCAGTCGCCCACCCTCACCGTTGAATGCGGCTTATCGCCCGGAGTTCCGCATACCAGGCGCGGACTTGAACACCACCGCAGGCTGCCAGTCCCATCCGCAACATTGAGGGGCGAACGGTGTGCAGCACCGATTTACTCGACTGACTCCGCCGCGCGGATGTACTCCAATACAAGCGAGATTGTCCAACACTCGAGGCGGTATCCATGAAGACCGTTGCGTGCGTGGTGGGCGCGCGACCCAACTTCATGAAGGTCGCGCCCATCCTCCGGCAGATCGAGGCCTCGTCCGGCCTGGACGCCTGGCTCATCCACACCGGACAGCATTACGACAACAACCTGTCCGGCCAGTTCTTTCGCGACCTCGAAATCGGTGCGCCCGAGGACGACCTCGGTGTGGGTTCCGGCTCGCATGCCGTACAGACCGCACGGGTCATGACAGCGCTCGACTCGCTGTTCGACCAGCGCACACCCGATGTGGTCCTTGTCGTCGGCGACGTGAACTCCACGCTTGCCGCGGCGCTCGTTGCTTCGAAACGGCAAATCCCCGTCATCCATGTCGAGGCGGGCCTGCGCAGCTTCGACCGCACCATGCCCGAGGAGATCAACCGCATCCTGACCGACCGGGTATCGGACCTGTTGTTCGTGACCGAACAGTCGGGGGTCGAGAACCTGCGCGACGAAGGCATTGCCGAAGACCGGGCCCATCTCGTCGGCAACGTCATGATCGACAGCCTGTTTCACGCCCGCTCCAGGGCCATACCTGCGCACGAAACCATCGCGCGGGCGGGCGAGAACGACGATCCGCCCGAGCGTTTCGCTCTGCTCACGCTTCACCGCCCCTCGAACGTCGATTCACCTGAGGTGTTCGGCCCTCTTCTGGATGCGCTGAACGAAATTTCGAAGTCCTTGCCGATCGTCTTTCCGGTGCACCCACGCACCCGCGCCGCCCTCGACCGGCACGGACTGACCGGAGCGGACGGCGAACCAGGCATCCTCATGACCGAGCCGGTGTCCTATTTCGAGATGGTCGGGCTGCTCCATGACGCCGCACTCGTGCTTACCGATTCCGGCGGGCTGCAGGAGGAAAGCTCCGCACTGGGCATTCCCTGTCTTACCCTTCGCGAGAATACGGAACGGCCGGTCACGGTCAGCCACGGCACGAATGTCGTCGTCGGCAACACGCCGGACGCCGTGCGCGCGGCGTTCGCCCGCTTCACCGCCGGAGACCATGCGACGGGCAGCATCCCGCCCCTGTGGGACGGCCGCGCGGCCGAGCGGATCGTCCGGGTGATCGAAAACTGGATTTGACTGCCCGGGTCATTCCGATACACATGGATCGGCCGCGTCGGCCAACCGTCGGGAACCTGCGCGGGTCCCGGCCATCTCCTCTGCCCGCAAGCCAGCTCGAACGTCTTGAACACCGAACCCACAGACGAACAGACATCCGGCAAACGCCGGGCCGTTTCGGTGGTGTGCCCTTTCTTCAACGAGGCCGCGATCATTCGCGAAGCGGCGGAGACCATGGCATCCCGCCTCGCCGAGGATTTCGATGACTGGGAACTGATCCTCGTCAACGACGGATCGGACGACGAATCGCTCGACACCGTCCTCGATATCCGCGAGGCGCAGTGGCGCGACCGGGTGAAGATCGTTTCCTACCAGCCCAATCGCGGCCGGGGACACGCGCTGCGACAGGGTATCCGCGCGGCCAGCCACGACATTATCGTCACCACGGAAGTCGACCTGTCCTGGGGCGACGACATCGTCCGACGCCTCCACGACGCACTCGTCGCGGACGACACCGCCCACTTCGTGATCGCCTCGCCGCAGATCGCCGATGACGGCTACCACCTTGTCCCCCTGAGCCAGCGGCTGATCAGCCGCTGGGGAAATCGACTGATCGGGCTGTTCTTCCGCGGCGGCGTGACCATGCACACGGGCATGACGCGTGCCTACCGGCGGGAAGTCGTCCAGCCGATGGAGTTTCAGTCCAACGGCAAGGAGTTCCATCTGGAGGTCCTCTTGAAGCTGATGACACTCGGCTTCAAGCCGATCGAGATACCGGCAACGATCAGCTGGGCCGCGCGCAACCGCGCGGGCGACCGGTCACGGCCGCGCAGCCAGGTCTTCAACCGGCGTATGCTGGGGACCATATCTTCGCACCTGCTGTTCGTCGCGCTGGCCCGTCCGATGGCCTATTTCGGCGTGATCTCGGCGCTCATCGTTCTGTCGGGAATGGGCTTCGGCGCGGCCGCCATCTGGAACCTGATCTTCGGGGGCGTGTCGGTCTTCTTTGCCGTGATCGCGCTGATCCTGTTCCTCTTCGGGGCACTCTTCATGGGCTTCGCGGTGGTCTTCACGCAGCTGCGCGAGATCTCGCGCGAAGGCTGGCTCGACCACTACCCCGATCACACGGCGGCACGCACGAGCGTCAAGATCTACGGCGCGGAGCGCGAATAGACCGTGTGCGGCGTCGTCGGTGTTGCCGGAGAGCGCTGCCCGGAAATCATGGAAGCCATGCTCGCGCGCATCGCGCATCGCGGGCCCGACGATTCCGGGATCTTCGACGATGCAGACGTGACGCTGGGCCATTGCCGGCTGGCGATCATCGACCCGTCCCACGGCCAGCAGCCGTTCGAGACCGACGACGGCCGCTTCGTGCTGTCCTACAACGGCGAGATCTACAACTACCGCGACATGGCCCGGCGCCTGCGCGAACGCGGCGTCACCGTGCGCACGAACAGCGACACCGAGGCGCTCGCT
>JAYPUG010000177.1:0-917 GCA_038133965.1 Rhodospirillaceae bacterium
GACGGAGACCGTGGCCCACAACCTGATATCCCGTGCACGCAAGGACACGCTGCCGATCACCGTCGTCGATACCGGGCGGTTCGCGAAGTGGCAGGCCGGCCAGTCCGCCCAGCGCCGCGAATGGCTCTCGCGCGCGGGCATCTCCGGCAAGGCCGGAGACTGGACGTTGTTGCCTGCGAAGGGGGGCGCGCCGGACGGGGTGCTCTTCGTGACGGGCGATGGGACCGACACCTGGTCCTGGTCCGCACTGGCTGCGAACCTGCCGGGCGGGAGCTATCGGCTCACTGGCCGCATGAGCGGCGCGAAGGTGAGCGATGCGGCGCTTGGCTGGGGTATCGCCGCCTACGAGTTCACGCGCTACCGCAAGGCGAGGCTGTCGCGTCCCGACCTCGTCTGGCCGTCCGGCGCCGACCGGGCCGCGGTCGAACGCATGCTCGACGCGACGGCACTTCTGCGCGACCTGATCAACACGCCGGCCGAGGATATGGGGCCGTCGGAACTGGCCGCGGAAGCGCGCAAGGTGGGGCGGAAGTACAAGGCAAAGGTCAGCGTGACGGCCGGCGACGCGCTGCTCAAGGCGAACTGGCCGATGATCCACATGGTCGGCCGGGCGTCGGACGACGCGCCGCGCCTGATCGACATGCGGTGGGGTACCCGCGGCCCGCTGATCGCGCTGGTCGGCAAGGGCGTTTGTTTCGACACCGGCGGGCTCGATCTCAAGCCGGCGGCCGGCATGCTGCGCATGAAGAAGGATATGGGCGGGGCCGCGCACGCGTTGGCGCTCGGCCAGCTGATCATGGCGGCGAAGCTGCCGGTGCGCCTGCGCATCCTCATCGGCGCGGTCGAGAACGCGGTCGCGGGCAATGCCTACCGGCCCTGGGACGTACTGCACACGCGCAAGGGCATCACCGTGGAGA
>JAYPUG010000177.1:927-5241 GCA_038133965.1 Rhodospirillaceae bacterium
ACACGGATGCCGAGGGCCGGCTGGTCATCGGCGACTGCCTGTACGAGGCGTGCCGGGAGAAACCGGACGTGCTGCTCGATTTCGCGACGCTCACCGGCGCGGCGCGCGTTGCCGTGGGGGCGGGCATCGCCGCGGTCTTCTGCAACGACGACCGGCTCTACGCCGATCTCGAGAAGCACGCCGCCGTGGCCGGCGACCCGGTCTGGCGGCTGCCCCTGCATGCGCCCTATCGCCGGCTGATCGACAGCAAGGTCGCCGACGTCTCATCGGCCAGCGACGGGCCGTTCGGCGGCGCCATCACGGCGGCGCTGTTCCTGAAGGAGTTCGTGGACGACGCCGTGCCCTGGGCCCATTTCGACATCATGGCCTGGAATACCGGGAGTCGACCAGGCCGTCCGGAAGGGGGCGAGGCGCAAGGTTTGCGTGCGGCCTATGCCATGATCGAGGACCGCTACGGGCGCTAGCCGCCGGCCGCTTGGCCGCCGAACACGTCACGCTATCGTTTCACTGCCGACGCATTTTGAGCTGCAGGGAACGGCACCAGATATAACAAACAAATATGGACAACATTAGTTTTCATAATTGGTGATTGGGTCAGGTAGGGGCTACAACTCACCGCGAACAAGAACACCAACGCCGCCCGGGAGGCCCCGATGGTTAAGCCCATTCTCCAGACCTATCCAGTGATTCACGCCGAAAGCGAGGAGGAGCGCGCCAAGCTCCGGCCGATCGGCCGCAACAAGGAACGTTACCAGGAAACGGTCCAGGGCTGGCACGAGGTCATCATGGCCGCCGACCGGCTCAACTTCTGGGGCGTGGCGACGATCGAGCATCACTTCTGGTCGGAAGGCTACGAGGTCGGCCCGGCGCCGGCGATCATGGATGCCTATTGGGCCGCGATCACCAAGAACGTGCGTGTCGGACAGCTCGGCTATGTGATGAGCATCCAGAACCCGATCCGCGTGGCCGAGGAGACGGCGATCATCGATCACCTGACCCAGGGTCGCAGCTTCGTCGGCTTCGCGCGCGGCTACCAGAGCCGCTGGACCAACGTCTTCGGTCAGCACTACGGCACGACCTCGACCAAGTCTCCGACCGCGGCCAAGAACAACCAGACGGCCGTGGGCGCCGGCTTCGCCCAGTCGGGCTTCACGATTTCCGACAAGGACGTGGCCAACGACCAGCACAACCGCGATGTCTTCGAGGAGAACATCGAGATCGTGCTCAAGGCCTGGACCCAGGACTCGATCAACCACAAGGGCAATGCCTGGCAGATCCCGTATCCGGGCGACACGGGCGTCGATGACTGGCAGCTGGCCCAGGTCGGCGTGACCCAGCGGCTTGGTGCGCTGGACGAGGTGGACGAGAACAACAACGTCGTCAACGTGTCGGTCTGCCCGGCGCCCTACCAGGACCCGCACCCGCCGGTCTTCGTGTCGGGCAGTGGCAGCCCCGAGACCATCGACTACAACGCACGCATGGGCTTCATTCCGACCTACTTCACCGACATCAACACGGCGGCGCCCCTGGGCGAGCAGTATGCCAAGACGGCGGCGGAGAACGGTTTCAACTGGCTGCCCGGCCAGAACCAGAACATCGTGCGCTGGCTGCAGATCGCCGAAAGCTACGACGCGGCGGTCGATGCGGTCATGGCCCACGATTTCGATATCTGGAAGAACTTCTATGCCGCGATGGGCCGCCGGAAGCTCGACGAGAGCGACGTGATCGGCTCGATGCTGTCCTCCGGTCTCTACTGCATCGGCACTGCGGAATCGGTTCGCGATCAGCTCGTCGCCCAGTGGGAGGCGATGCCGGCCGAGTTCATCACCCTGATCTACCACTATGCCCAGATGCCCAAGGACAAGGTCATCAAGAACATGGAAGAGTTCAACGAGGTGGTGAAGCCGGCGCTGGACGAGATCACAGCGAAGACCGGTCACGACATGGCCGCCGCTGCCGAGTAGAGCCGCCTGGCAACGACACGAAACAACCTCGGCACGAGATCGGGGAAACGCCTGGGAGGGCCGCACCACCGCGTGCGGCCCTTTTCCGTTTGCAAGGAGATGCGACGATGCTGAAGATTCTGGGACGCGCGACGTCCACGAACGTCCAGAAGGTGCTCTGGTTCTGCGACGAGGCCGGGGTTGCCTACGACCACGACAACGATATCGGCGGTGCGTACGGCCGCAATGACACGCCGGAATATTTGGCGATGAACCCCAACGGCCGGGTGCCGGTCGCGATCGACGAGGGCTTCGTGATGTGGGAGTCGAATGCGATCGTCCGCTACCTCGCGCGCAAGGAGAAGAGCCCGCTCTATCCCTCGGGCTTCGCGGAGAGACAGACGGTCGAGCGCTGGATGGACTGGGAACTGTCGTTGCTGGCGCCGCGCATGGTGCCGGTGTTCATCGGCCTCGTCCGCACCGCGCCCGAGGATCGCGACGAGGCCCGGATCGCGGCTGCGGTGGAACCGTGGAACGCCGCGATGGCCGTGCTCGACGGCCAGCTGGCGGACAGTGCCTACGTGGCGGGCGACGCGTTCACCCTGGCCGACATCCCGATTGCGCCGATCGCGCATCGCTGGTTCAACCTCGACATTGCGCGGATCGACGCACCGAACGTGCGCCGCTGGTACGATTCCTTTGCGGGCAACGCCGGGTTCGAAAAATGGGTGAACATCGAGCTGGCGTGACGCCGCCTCAGTAACCCAGTTCCGGATCGACCGCGTTCGCCGGCCCGCCGCCGGCCGCGACGCGCGCGATATCGTCCACGATCTGGCGCGCGACCGAGCGCGGATCGGTGATCGAGGCGGCGTGCGGTGTCACCGTGATCTGCGGGTGTTTCCAGAACGGGTGATCGTCCGGCAGGGGTTCCGCGCGGAACACGTCCAGCGTGGCGTGCGCGAGGCGTCCGGAATCCAGTGCCGGGATCAGGTCCTCCTCGACCAGGTGCCCGCCCCGGCCGGCATTGATCAGGAACGCACCCTTCGGCAGCCGCGAGAACAGGTCGGCGGAGAGGATGCCCTCGGTCGCCGGGGTCAGCGGCAGCAGGCAGATGAGAATCTCGGTGCGCCCGAGCATCGCATCGAGGCCGCCACGGTCGTGAAAGCAGGCAATCCCCGGTATCTCCTTCGCGGTCCGGCTCCAACCCGCCACGTCGAAGCCGAGCCCGACGAGCGCCGTGGCGCAGGCCCAGCCCAGTTCGCCGAGGCCGAGAATGCCGACCTGGCGCTCGTCGGCCTGTTTCAGTTCGCGCGCCCGGTCGTCCCAGACACGGTCGCGCTGCTGGGCATCGAAGGCCGGCTGGCCCTTGTGATAGCGCAGCACGTGCAGGAGCACGTATTCGCGCATGCCCGCGGTGAGGTAGGGATCGACGACCCGGGCGACGGCCGCGTGCGCCGGGAACCCGGGGTCGCCGAACAGATGATCGACGCCCGCGCCCAGCGAATAGACGACCTTGAGCGCAGGATAGGCGGCGAGTGCGCCCGCCGGCGGCTTCCAGGCCAGCGCGTACTCGATGTCGGCGGGGTCGCCCGCATCGGGCCAGACGCGGACATCGAGGCCGGGCGCGATACTGGACAGTTCGCGCGCCCACCAGTCGGGGCGCTCGTCGGGGGCGACGATCAGGACGGCCATGGCCTTGCGTCCCCGGGTCAGGTGGCGACGGCGTTGCCCGCGCCGACGGCGGCGAGGTCGAACGCGGCGGCCATCAGCGCCTTCGTGTAATCCTCGCGCGGCCGGTCGAAGATTTCGTCGGACGGGCCCTGCTCGACGACCTTGCCGTTGCGCATGACGATGACGTGGTTCGAGATCGCGCGGACCACCTTCAGATCGTGGCTGATGAACAGGTAGGCGAGCTTGTGACGCGCCTGCAGGTCGCGCAGAAGGTCGATGATCTGGGCCTGGACCGAGCGGTCGAGCGCCGAGGTCGGCTCGTCGAGGACGATGAACCTGGGCCGAAGCACCAGCGCACGCGCGATCGCGACCCGCTGGCGCTGGCCGCCCGAGAATTCATGCGGAAAGCGGTGCCGTGTTGCGGGTTCGAGGCCCACTTCCTCCATTACCTGCACGATCATCTCGTCGCGCGCGGCCGCATTGGTGCCGATGCCGTGGACCTTCAGCCCTTCCTCGATGATCTGGGCGATGGACATGCGCGGCGACAGCGAGCCGTAGGGGTCCTGGAACACCACCTGCATCTCGCGGCGCAACGGCCGCATGTCGGCCGTGCGCAGGCCGTCGATCTGCTTGCCGTCGAACGCGATGGGACCGTCCGACGAGATCAGGCGGAGCGGGGCCAGGCCGAGCGGCGTCTTGC
>JAYPUG010000178.1:0-2390 GCA_038133965.1 Rhodospirillaceae bacterium
GCGCCGCGTGGCGCGACGCCCGTTCTTTACGCCTCGAATGCGGCCGATCAGCCGAGGCCGAAGCCCTCGTAGCGCTTGTTGAACTTCGCGACCTGGCCGCCCGTATCGACGAGGCGGTGCTGACCCGTCCAGGCCGGATGGGTCTTGGGGTCGATATCGAGGCGCATGACGTCGCCCGGCTCGCCCCAGGTGGAGCGGGTCGTGAATTCGGTCCCGTCGGTCATCTGGACCGTGATCTCGTGATAGTCGGGATGAATGTCTTTCTTCATCGCCAAGTCTCCCGTCGCATGAGGCGCGCGTTATAGCCAAGCCGGCGGGTGATCGCAAGGACCGATCTCGGTGCTTTTATTCGGTCATGGGGCGTATTGGCGGGCCGGAACCCGGCTGGTAAACCCTTGTCCGCCATGGCCATGAAACCCCGCCGATCGTCCGAGACCGACGACAACCAACCGCCGAAGCGAAAGATCGGCGAGCTGCGCCGTCTCTGGCGGTTCATAGCTCCCTACCGTCTCCAGGTCGCAGGCGCCGTCCTGGCGCTGACCGTCGCGGCAGGAACCGTGCTGACGGTCGGGCAGGGGCTGCGCACTCTCGTTGACGAGGGCTTCTCGGCGGGCAACACCGCACTGCTCGACGATGCGCTGATCGCGCTGCTCGTGATCGTCGTCGTCCTGGCCGGCGCGACCTATGCTCGCTTCTTCTTCGTGTCCTGGGTCGGCGAGCGGACGATGGCCGACCTGCGCCGCGCCGTCTTCGAACACATCCTGCGGCTCGACCCGGGCTTCTACGAGACCATGCGGGTCGGCGAGGTGATGTCCCGGCTGGTCGCCGACACCACGCTGATCCAGACGGTGGTCGGCACGATGGCCTCGATGGCGCTGCGCAACGTTCTGCTCGTGATGGGCGGTTCGGTGATGCTCGCCATCACCAGTCCGCGCCTGACCCTGCTGGTGGCGCTGGTCGTGCCGCTGGTCCTCGTGCCGATCCTTGTGTTCGGGCGCAAGGTGCGCCGGCTCAGCCGCGAAAGCCTCGACCGGCTTGCCGACATCGGCTCCTACGTGGACGAGTCGGTCGCCAACATCCGCACCGTCCAGTCCTACGTCCACGAAGGGATCGACCGCGAACGCTTCGGCGAACGCGTCGAGGAGACCTTCGCGACGGCGGTGCGACGGATCCGCGCCCGTGCGGCCCTGACCGCCGCGGTCATCCTGCTGATCTTCGGCGCCATCGGGGTGATCCTGTGGATCGGCGGCCGCGACGTCATCGACGGGCGGATCACGCCCGGCGATCTGTCCGCGTTCATCTTCTACGCCGTCATCGTCGCCAGCTCGATGGGTGCGATCTCCGAGGTGATCGGCGAACTGCAGCGCGCGGCGGGCGCGACCGAGCGCCTGTTCGAGCTTCTCGACACCGAGCCCGACATCGAGGCCCCGGCGAACCCGAAGCCGCTGCCGTCGCCGGCCGAAGCCAGGGTCGCGCTCGAGGATGTCGGTTTTGCCTATCCGTCGCGCCCGGATACCCCGGCGCTCGAGGATTTCTCGCTGTCGGTCGCACCGGGCGAAACGGTGGCGCTCGTCGGTCCGTCGGGTGCGGGCAAGACGACCGTGTTCCAGCTGCTGCTGCGTTTCTACGACCCATCGGCGGGACGCCTGACCTTCGACGGTATCGACCTGCGCGACCTCGACCCCGCCGACCTGCGCCGCCATGTCGGTCTGGTGCCGCAGGAGCCGGTGATCTTCTCCGCCGATGCGTGGGAGAACATCCGCTATGGCCGGCCGGAGGCGAGCGACGACGAGGTGCGGGCCGCGGCCGCCGCGGCGTCAGCCCTCGACTTCCTCGAGGCCCTTCCGGAAGGCCTGGACACGTTCCTGGGCGAGAAGGGGGTGCGGCTGTCGGGCGGCCAGCGCCAGCGCGTGGCGATCGCACGCGCGGTCCTGCGCGATCCGGAGTTGCTGTTGCTGGACGAGGCGACCAGTGCGCTCGATGCGGAATCGGAACGCGCGGTCCAGACGGCGCTGACCGGACTGATGGAGAACCGCACAACCCTGGTCATCGCGCACCGGCTGGCGACGGTCATGGCCGCGGACCGGATCGTCGTGGTGGACGAGGGACGCATCGTCGCCGAGGGCACCCATGCCAGCCTGATCGCCCAGGGCGGTCTCTACGCGCGGCTCGCGGAACTGCAGTTCGACATGAACGGGGCGAGCGCGGCCGCGCAATAGACAGGTGTTGGCCTATCTCTGGTCCAGCTTGAACTCGATGCGCCGGTTGCGCTTGAAGGCGGCGTCGGACCGACCGGGATCGAGCGGCTGGAATTCGCCGAATCCGGCGGCGACGATGCGGGCCGGCGGCAGGCCCTGGCCGATCAGGAACTTGACCACCTCGATGGCACG
>JAYPUG010000178.1:2400-5239 GCA_038133965.1 Rhodospirillaceae bacterium
TTGCCCGGATCGATCGGCTGGAACTGGCCGAACCCTGCCGCGACCAGGCGCTCGGGCGGGATGCCGGCGCGGACCAGCGCCTTGACGACGGAAATGGCGCGCGCGCTCGAAAGTTCCCAGTTCGAGGGGAACTGCAGGGTGGATATCGGCCGCACGTCGGTGTGCCCGTCCACCCGGAGTATCCAGTCGATATCGGTCGGAATCGCGTCGGAAATTTCCTTCAGGGCAGCGGCCAGCTGATCGAGCTGGCCTTCGCCGCCGGTGTTCAGAACCGCCTCGCCGGACGCGAACAGAACCTCGGACTGGAACACGAACCGGTCGCCCTCGATGCGGATATCCGAGCGGTCTCCCAGAATCTCGCGTAGCCGCCCGAAGAATTCCGAGCGGTAGCGCGCCAGTTCTTGCACCTTCGTGGCCAGGGCCTCGTTCAGCCGCTGGCCCAGATTGACGATCTGGATTTCCTGCTCGGCGTTCCTGGATTCCGATGCTTCAAGCGCCTCGTTCAGCGCCGCGATCTGGCTGCGCAGTGCGGCGATCTGCTGATTGAGCAGTGCGACCTGGGCCTGGGCGGCCTGTGAGACTTCGCGCTCCTCGGCGAAGGACGTCTCCGCCACCTCGGCGCGCTGCAGCAGCTCCGACAGCCGGATGTCGCGTTCCTCGATCTCGCGCTGGGCCAGCGCGGTGCGTTCCTGTTCCTCGGCGAGGCGTGCCTCGAGCTCCTTCGACAGGTCGCGCACCTCGCCCAGTTCGCCGGTGATCTGGGCGATCCGGGCCTCCAGCTCCTCGCGCACCTGGCGCAACGCCGCGATGTCGCGCTCGAGACGGGCGAGATCGCGGAGCTGGACCTCGATGGTCTCCTTGTCCACCGCGACCCGTTCGCGCAGCGCGGCCACCTCCTCCTCGGCCTGCCTCCGCGTGGTCTCGAGCTCGCTTTCGACCTCCGACAGGCGCGCGACCAGCGCATCGCGTTCCGAGATGGAGCTCTGGAGTTGCCCGGAAAGCTGCGAGACCGACAGGCGGAGCTCGGCGTTGGCCGAACGCTCCAGGTCGAGCATGCGCGCCAGTTCGTCCACCTGCCGGGTGAGCTTGGTCAGCGCCTCGTCGCGTCCCGACAGGGCGTCGGACAGGAAGAACTGCGCCAGCGCGAACACCATGACCAGGAAGACGACCACGACCAGCAGCGCGGCCAGCGCATCGACGAAACCCGGCCAGTAGTTGACCGCAGACTGACGCCGAGAGGATCGGCCGGACATGTGCGCCCCCGCCTAGCGGCCGTCTTCTTCGGCCAGCGCGGCGATGGTGCGCGCGAGCAACCGGATTTCGGAACGGATTTCCTGGACGAGCTGGTTTCGCCCCGCCGCGGCATCCTCGAGCATTCGCGCCATGTGCATGTCGAGATTGCGGATGTGGCCGCGCGTCGCCTCGTCGATGCCGCCCTCGGCGCGCGAATTGGCAAGCTGCTGGAGCACCGGGCGTAGCGCCGCCTGGTTCTCGGCGATGCGGGTCATCAGTTCCTGCTCGGTGCGCATCTGGTCGGTCATGGTGGTCAGACGGTCGGTCAGGGTCTTCAGGCCCTGATCGCTCGACGCGCGCGCGGCCTCGGACTGGGCGACCGTGCGCTGCAGATTGTCGAGCGAGTCCGCCGTCGTCTCCAGCAGCGCCTGGATGTAGGCGGGCACCGACTGTTCGCCGTCGCCGACCGACAGGGGGCCGCCGCTGCTGACCCGGGTGGCGCTCGACAGCCAGTCCTCGAGGTCGTTGTAGAACCGGTTCTGTGCCGCGCTTGCCTGGAGTTCGAGGAAGCCGAGCAGGAGCGAGCCGGCAAGGCCGAAGAGCGAGGAGCTGAAGGCCGTGCCCATGCCGGAGAGGGGCGCCTCGAGGCCGGACTTGAGGTCGTTGAAGATCTGCAGGGTGTCGCCGCCGGCGATCTGCAGTCCGCCAATCACCTCGGCGACCGCGCCGACCGTTAGCAGGAGTCCCCAGAAGGTGCCGAGCAGGCCGAGGAAGATCAGGAGGCCGATCAGGTAGCGCGAGATGTCGCGTGATTCGTCGAGGCGTGCGGAGATGCCGTCCAGGATCGAGCGCAGCGACGCGGTGTTCAGGCGCAGCTGGCCCTGCCGGTCGCCGATCATGGCGGCCATCGGGGCGAGCAGGCGCGGCGGTTCCGTGACCGACATGCCCGGCCGCTGGCTGCGGTAGGTCTCGATCCAGTTGACCTCGACGTTGAGCACCCAGACCTGGCGGAAGACGTAGAGCAGGCCGATCAGGAGCACGACGACGATCACGCCGTTGATGCCCGGGTTCGCCATGAAGGCATCGATCAGCGGCCCGTGCAGGACGCCGGCGCCCGCGATCGCGAGCGCGAGGAAGATGCCCATGCGGGTCATGTAGATACGCGGGTTCGTCATCGTTTCCTGCCCCGTTGCGCGCCAGAGCGTGCCGGACCGGCGCCCGGCTCAACCGCGCGCGGCGACCGTGCCGACTTTATGTGACGAATTTAGGGCGAACGCCGCGAGTCCCGTCACCGTTGAACGATGACAGCGTCAACCCGGTCCTGCGGCCCGTCGTCGTTGTTGATGCCCAGCGCACGCACGTCCATGCGCGTGCTGCGCACGCCCTGGTCGATCAGGTGCGAGCGGACCCGCAGCGCGCGCGACAGCGACAGGCGGCGTGCGTCGGGTGCGGATTCGTCGGTCCCGGCCGCGTAGGCCTGGAGCTGGATTCGCAGGCCTTCGTTGCCCTTCAACTGGGTCGCCAGCGCGTCGAGTTGTGCCTTGGCCTCGTCGTTCAGGTTTGCCGAGCCGGCCTCGAACACGATTCGTGTTTCGCCATCGGGGAC
>JAYPUG010000179.1:0-5236 GCA_038133965.1 Rhodospirillaceae bacterium
CGGCGATCGCCTGGCTCTACGACAAGGGCGAGGTCCTGACGCGCCGCGACGAAGGTCTATGCAGTCACCTGACGGTGCGTCTGGCGCCGCCGGATGTGGCGCGGTTCCGGCGGCGATATCCCTCGTCTTCCGTGATGGAGAGGCCGGCCCAATGAGCATTGCGGGGTTCGAACGCGGGCGTGTGGCCGACATGCTCCGCGAAGTGTCTGAAAGCGTCGTCCTGCCACGCTTCCGCGCCCTGGCCGACGACCAGATCGAGGAGAAG
The DNA here is from genome assembly GCA_038133965.1 of Rhodospirillaceae bacterium. Classification (GTDB taxonomy): domain Bacteria; phylum Pseudomonadota; class Alphaproteobacteria; order UBA6615; family UBA6615; genus JAYPUG01. Next base: position 266 of record JAYPUG010000179.1, read on the forward strand.
GCGGCCGGCGATCTCGTCACGGTGGCGGACCTTGAATCCGAAGCCTGGCTGACCGAAAGACTGACGGACCTCTTGCCCGGCAGCACGGTTGTCGGTGAAGAGGCGGTGTTTGCCGACGAAACGGTTCTCAACCGGCTGGACGGTCCCGATCCGGTCTGGGTCATCGATCCGATCGACGGCACGTGGAACTTCGCGCACGGCCGCGACATCTTCGCCATCATGATTGCGCTCGTGGCGGGCGGGCAGGTTGAGAGCGGCTGGATTTACGAGCCCGTCAGCGGGCGCATGCTCGAAGGCGAGCGCGGCGGAGGCGTGCGCTTCGACGGCCAGGCGGTGTCCCTCGACGAACGGGCGCGAGACGGCCTCTATTCCGGTACGGCTGCACGCCACCTCCGAGAGGCGGCCGAACGCGACACCGCCACGATCGGGGACGTCTTCCGGACCAACTGTGCCGGGCATGAATACGTGCTGATCTTTTCCGGCGAGCGCGATTTCTCGGCCTACACCCGGCTCAAGCCGTGGGATCACGCGGCGGGCAGTTTCCTGATCGCCGAGGCGGGCGGACACAGTGCGCTCCTCGATGGTGCGCGCTACGATCTGGCCCGGCCCGCAGGTTACCTACTGAGCGCGAACAGCCGCACCGCGAGGCACGACATACAAGCCGTCCTATCGGCGGCCTGAAACCCAAACCCAACACCGACCCAGGTGGAGAACATGTCAGACAGGATCAATGCCGCCTTCATCGGACTGGGCGTGATGGGATACCCGATGGCCGGCCACCTGGCTTCTGCGGGGCATGCCGTCACCGTGTTCAACCGGACGGCGCAAAAGGCGGCACGCTGGGCGAAAGAGCATGGCGGCACAGCCTGCGCCACGCCGCGCGAAGCCGCGGCGGGTGCGGATATCGTGTTCGTGTGCGTCGGCAACGACGACGATGTGCGCAGCGTCGTCCTGGGCGACGACGGTGCGCTGGCCGGTATGTCCGACGGCGTGGTTCTGGTCGATCACACGACGGCATCCGCCGATCTTGCGCGCGAGTTGTCCGGGACATGTTCCGGGCGCGGGATCGGGTTCCTCGACGCGCCGGTCTCGGGCGGTCAGGCCGGGGCCGAGAACGGCGTGCTGACGGTCATGGTCGGCGGGGAGGAAGCGGTCTTTGCCCGCGCGGCACCCGTCATCGACGCCTACGCACAGGCGTGTAACCTGATCGGTCCGGCGGGCGCCGGACAGCTGGCCAAGATGGTCAACCAGATTTGCATCGCCGGTGTGGTGCAGGGGCTGTCGGAGGCCGTCAATTTCGGCATGAAGGCCGGCCTCGACATGGAAAAGGTGATCGCGACCATCTCCAAGGGGGCCGCGCAGTCATGGCAGATGGAGAACCGCTGGGAAACGATGGTCGCAGGCAAGTTCGACTACGGCTTCGCCGTTGACTGGATGCGCAAGGACCTCGGCATCTGCCTGGAGGAGGCGGACTGCAATGGCGCGCGGTTGCCGGTCAGCGCGCTGGTGGACCAGTTCTATGCCCAGGTCCAGGCCCGCGGCGGCAACCGCTGGGACACCTCGAGCCTCATCCACCTGCTCGCGAACGACTAGCCTTCCTCGAGCGCCGCCAGCAGGGGCGCGAGCTGGCTTTCGTAGGGGCGCCAGCGTTCGATCGACGAGCGGTAGATGGGCTGGCGCACCTGCGCATTGCTGCGCGTCGTCACGGTGCGGGCCGTCTTGTGGAAATCGAGGCAGCGCGGGTCCCACTCCAGCCCGCAATGGGCGATCAGCTTGCGTGACCAGTCTTCCTGGGCATTGACCATGTCCTCGTAGGCGATGTCGAGTATTCGCCCGGGAAGGACCCGGTGCCAGTGGGCCATGATGCGCTCGTACTGGCGGTAGTAGCGGCCCAGGTTGGTCAGGTCGTAGGCGTAGTTGTGGCTGCCGGCGAATTCACCGAAGTAGATCGACAGGCAGGTGTCGCGCGGGTCGCGGCGGCAATGGACGATTGCAGCGTGGGGAAACAGGGTCGCGATCAGCCCCACATGGTGAAAGTTGCCGGGCATCTTGTCGGCGATCCGTTCCGCGTTCGGGTCAAGGCGGCGCAGGGCCGACAGGAAACCGCCCGCGATGTCGGCTGTTGACCGGCTGTCGAGGCTTTCCACGCAACCGGGATAGGCGCGCGTATCGTTCAGCCGCTCGGGCAAACGGTCGGCGAGTTGCAGCATCTCTTCGCGCTCGCCTGCACCGTATGCGTTCGGATGGCTTGCGAGGATTTGTTCCACCAGCGACGTGCCTGAGCGCGGCATGCCGACGATGAACACCGGAACCTCGCTTTCGTTGCCCCACTCGCGCGTGAGCGCGAAGTGGGTCTCGTCGAAGGTGTCCATGATCGCGCCGGTGTGCCGGGAATAGGCGTCTATATCGAACACGACGTCCTTCAGCATGTTGCCGGTTCGGTAGTGATCGAAGGCCTCGTCGTGGATGGCGGCAGCGTGGCAGGCCGCGCCGGCCCCCATGTGCAGTACGAGCCGTCTGTGTGCGCTGTTCGTGTCGTCCTCCAGTTCATGTTCGATCCGGGCGAATTCGGCACTGTCGGGCGAAATTTCCTTAAGATTGGCGAGTTCGCGAAGCGCCCCCGCATGGCCCGGCGACAGCGCCACCGTACGGTGGAGCCAGCGCTTTCCTTCGCCGATCTCGCCCGCATCGATCAGCGCGCGTGCGCGCCCGTAGTGGGCCTCGACCGAGCGCGGCTGTTGCTCGAGCACGGCATCGAAGTCCGCAATCGCGCGCCGGGTCTGGCCGGCACGGTAGCGGGCCCAGCCGAGCAGGAGCAGGGGCCGAAAGGCCTCCGGCGCATCGAGGTGCGCACGTTCGAGCAGATCCAGCGCCCGGTCGTGCTGTGCCATGCGGCTGAGTACACGACCATAGGCGCATCGTGTGTCCGTATTGTCCGGCGCGATTTCGTGGGCTCGCTGCGCATGTTCGAGCGCGGCCGTGAAGTTCTCGAAATCGAACGCGATACGCGACAATGCGAGCAGGGCACGCGGATCGTCGGGGACGGTCCGGTGTGCGTCGAGAAAGGTCTGGTAGGCGTATTCGTCCTCTTGCCGCGCGACCAGCCAGTTGCCGAGCGTCATCGCCGCCGTATGGGCCCGCCGGCGTGGCTGACCGGGCAGCGTACGCAGCCAGGCGACCATGTTTGCCAGGCGGGCGAGCAGGCGCCGGCGCAGGTGTGCCGTAAGCCCTTGCCGCAGCAAACGCGTGCTCTGTTTGCGCATGAAGGCCGCGTCTGCCTTTCGGCCCAATGCCGCACACGTTCCCATCAGGCCGAACGCGGCCTCGTGGGATCGGGGGTCGATAAGGCCGGCATCATGGAAATGACGATGGGCTCCCTCGGTGTCGCCGCGTGCACGTAACGCCTTGGCCAGCATGATGCGGTAGGGAGGGGAGCCGCGGCGCATTTCGACCGCGCGCTCCAGATAGCTGCAGGCGGCATCGACGCGTCCTTCGCGCAACGCGGCACTGCCGCGAATGAACCATGCGTCCGGCTGGACCGGATCGTCGTCGAGAATGGACTGGCAGGTCTGTTCGGCTTCGCTCAGGCGGCCGCGCCGGAACGCGTCGCGTGCGGTCTCGAGCAGTTCACCCAGGCCCGGCCCGGCTTTCTTTCCGTCGAGAACGGTCGTGTCCATTGGATTCTCCCCACTCTGTTCGCGTGCCCGGGGGATGGAATCCCGGGTTCGCATCGCGGTTCGAATCTATTGAAACGGACTTAATGGCTGCTTGATTATCTGTTGAATATTAAGGGATTACGGGCGTTTCCGAATCTTATTTGTCTTGAATTTTAGCGGCCTGCCAGCGCGCCTCGTACTCATCGATCCCGACGGTCCCCCAGGCGATGCCGTCCGCGGCGAGCGAGCGTTCCACAGCCCGGAAGCGACGGTCGAACTTCGCGTTCGTTCCGCGCAGTGCAAACTCGGGATCGACCTTGAGGTGACGCGCGAGGTTGACGCAGGAAAACAGGAGATCGCCCATCTCGTCCGCGAGACGTTCGGGGGACTCACCATTGTCGTGGGCTTCGCGAAGTTCGCCCATTTCCTCTTCGATCTTCGCAAACACCGGCCCGACGCTGTCCCAGTCGAATCCGCCGCGCGCTGCTCGCTTCTGCAGCTTTTCGGCGCGGGTCATCGCGGGCAGGACCGTCGGCACGTCGTCGAGCAGGCTCGGCTCCTCGCCGCGCGCCGCGGCCTTGCGGGCGCGTTCGGTTGCCTTCTGACCTTCCCAGGCGTCCCTGAGGTTCGTGTCCGGGTCGTAATTGTCGCGGTCGAAAACGTGGGGGTGCCGGCGAACGAGCTTGTCGGCGATGGCGCCCGCGACGTCGTCGAAGTCGAAGGCGCCTTCCTCTTCGGCCATGCGCGCGTGGAAGACCACCTGCAGCAGGAGATCGCCCAGTTCCTCGCGAAGTGCGTCGCGGTCGCCGCGCTCGATGGCGTCGGCTACCTCGTAGGCTTCCTCAACGGTGTAGGGCGCAATCGAGCAGAAATCCTGCTCGACGTCCCAAGGGCAGCCCTCGGTCGGATGGCGCAACTGCGCCATGATCGTGATCAGACGGTCGATGTTGGCACGCATTTCGGAAAATCCCGGTCGTTCTGACCGCGACAACCTATCGGGACCGCCGGCCGGGTGAAAGCACCATGCGATTTTTTGCGGGGGTTAGAGAACCACCATGCTCGACGCTTCCTCGAGCTCGATCGGGTCGAGACCGATGAAGGGGCCGATCAGAAAATTGTAGTCGTGGGTCAGCAGGACCGTGACGGGATTTCCGGGGGTGTTGTCCGGCGCCCAGGTTACCTGCACGTCGAGCTCGCCCGGCGGAAAGCCCACGTCCTGGTCGAGGACGAAGTCGATGACGTTCTGCGCCGTGGCGGGAACTTGCGCCTCCGCGCCGCGAACGGCTGCGAAACGTGCGCCTTCCGAGGCCACATT